>PBMO01000009.1 GCA_002722595.1 Methanobacteriota archaeon
GTAGTGTGAATGGTGATGAATGGGACTACAATGGTGTATTAATTGGGCGAACCACAGTCCGTGAAACTGCACCGAATACTCTACTTAGAGATGCATTCAATTGCATCATTCCTGGTTCAGATTCAGGTACAGAGGTAGTGGGAATAAGAATTGGATCAACTAATGCTGGAAAGGTGAAGATAACTTCAATGACTATCGAATATACAATGGTGAGTGTAAATTTAGACATAAATTATGACGAAAATATGGTCCTTCATGAACGTGGTGAATCATATGAAATCATAACTAGGCACGTCATTGGTGACCAAGCACTTTCTATTACAAATGCTGAATTAACTTTCCTAGCAACACCAAATGGGGATGCTCCAAAACTATCATGGGCAGATGATGGGACTTTGGTCGACGATGATCCAGAAGATTGGATTATACCAGACCAAGGAGGGACGTGGACAAATCTGTCAAATGGTATTTTTGAGATTCATTGGAAATTCAGAGTTACAGATGATTTCCCTGAACAGAATAATGTTGGATGGCGCGTTAGTTGTACCGATGACAATGGGTTCTCCCCTCAGACTTTGTCAACTGGGCCCGCAGGTATACGTGTGAACCAATCATACGGGCTTGGTTGGCTTGCAATTCGCGATGTAGAGGGAGAGGTAGTATCTGATGATTTACAAAATGGTGATTGGGTTGTCGCAGGTGAGACAGTTCATTTCCAAGGACAAATTTGGTTTGATGGGACACAAGATGCGCCATTGAATTCCTTGTTCGATGTACGAGTTGTTCGGAAAGACAGTCAAGGTGATTTCACTGCTGCTTCATGGAAGGACACCTCTAACCCCAATGGGTCATTCTTCATCTCAGTAGCCGTTCCAGATATGAATATTGAAGAGGGTGTGACCTTTGAGATTCAGACATATAACGAAAGAGATGCGAACAAAGTTATGCCAACTAATGATTCATGGAGACGTGTACTTCGTGTTGACAATTCAGAACCTGAAATTACTGCTTCTTGGCCTGCAGAAGATGATTACGAGGCTAGCTCCAATCAGCAGCAAATAGCCATCACCGTACGGGATGAGGTTGGATATCCAGATCATCTGAAACTCAATTATTGGGTGGAAGCAGACCATGATAGTAACCGAAATGGATTCCCTGACTCAGATGAATATGTCAATCAAACGATAAGCAATACTACTAGTTCTGAAGAAAAAATATTCTTTGGTCTAATTGATGATTCTAGAAACCCAAATATGGCAAGGGTTTCATATTTCGTCTCTGGACATGATCCTGCAGGTAATCTAATTGTTGGAACTGACGGGCCTGGATTCGAATATGATTTGGCAACTTATAGGACTCGAAAGGACATGTCATCTGTGTTTACAGGATTAAATTGGCATGGACATGAAGATGGGGAGGATGTATTCAGTGGAACTGACCAATCTATTTCTATTGGCCTAGTTGATGCAAATGGAATCATTGATTTCGAATACATATCGTTGGTCTTTGATTTCGAAGGACCTGACCCCGAAAGAGACCAACAGCGGATTTCATACAATGGAAGAACTGATACTTGGGCTTCAGAGAGTGAATACCTGATTTTACAACCAACCAGTAGTGCAATTGTTACAACTAATGAAACTGGTTTACCATGGATACAAACCACCTTTGATTTCCAATTTACATGGGATTGGCCTGATGAAGACATCTCTGATTTAGCACTAGAATTCAAAGAACTTGGTTCACCTGAGCCCACTCGAATTGAATTCATTGAACATACATTCAGTGTAGAGAATGATTTGGTTCTAGAACCTAATAGCTACTTGGTTGAGGATGTTGCTGAGCCAAGAGTCGGGCCTCTCGATGATGCAACGCCTGTTCGTCCTGATGACCGTTTACGTTGGTCTGGTAGAGTTGTATACGAAGGAAGTAATGTTCCTGCACCAAATGACTTGGGGATAACTGTAGAAGTTTTCGATGGAGTGCAATATTGGTCAGATGGAAGTTTGACTGATTACGGTACATTCAGTATCGAAGTTCCATTAACTGCTGCTGAATCATTGCAAAGTGCACAGACAAGGACATTCCTAACTGGTGTCAGAAATGTCCCTGGCCGTGGAGAAGACATGACCAGAGATACCGTAGCAACGACATTACAGTTGCATGTTGACCATACACCTCCAAGGGTGCATTATAGAGCCGCGCCAATTGATGTTGTCGATATATCTGCAGCCACAGATCTAACTACCATCCCCGTCCGATTTGTGGGTTGGGAAGAGTGCTTGCTTGTTGACGATAGTGATAGATGTTCTTCTTTGAGTCAATCACCACAATGGGTGAACTGGGTTATGCGAGACAATGCTCGTACCATCGCTGCAGGAATTGCACCCCTTACCATGCAGATTAATGGTTCACACATTGAATGGTTCGGAGATGTAGATTTGACAAGCAACGGACTTGTTACTCCCCGTAGTGGTTACAAAGTAGGATTCTGGGTTACAGGACATGATGCAGCCGGTAATGAATTCCCAATGACTGCAAATACTGAAAGTGACCCTGTGCGTGAAGATGAGGATTTGGATAATGATCAGGAACTTGCTTGGGTTAGATTAGGCACAACGGTGGCTGAACTAATTGTTAGAAGTGTAAGTCTAGATCGTGACACCGTAAGTGTAGGCACAGAAATAGAGATCACTGCAATTATCGCAAACACCGGTGGAGTAACAGAATCATCATTTACAGTACATTTCGTAGTTGATGGGGATGTCATACACACTCAGAGGTTAACTGGTTTACCAAGCCAAGGTGAATATCGCATTGTAACAACTTGGAAGGCCACCGAAGGAGCAGATAGAGTAACTGTCATCGTCGATGCAGAAGATGAAGTGGTTGAAGTAGATGAAGAAGGCAATTCAATGTCAACTGGATTTTCAGTAGACTATTCGTGGGGAATGGGTTGGATTGATTCATGGAGACAAAATCCTCTAACTGTGATAGGTGTATTGATTGCAATCATTTTACTTCCTACAATTGCAGTTATTACTTGGAAGACATCGATTTCAAGTACATCGAGTTTGTATGATGATGAACTCATGTACGACGATGATGATGATGGTGATGACGATTGGGAAGACGATGATGATGATGATGGTTGGGAATAATACCCACGCCATTGGATTCAAAACACAGTTGATACCAGATAAGTCGGGGCGGGGCTATGTCGGTATATGAGAAGCTTTGCGAACCGCTACAAAATCATCTGATTACACAAAATTGGAAACCAACTCCAATTCAAAACAGTTCTACCATACCTATTCTAAATGGAAAAAGTCGCCTGTTGGTTGCACCGACCGGTTCTGGGAAAACTGAGGCAGCAGTTTTGCCTTTACTTTCATCATGTTATACCAATGAATGGGGTCCAATGTCTATTTTGTATGTGACTCCATTAAGGGCATTGAACAGAGATATTGATAGACGATTAGAACAATTAGGAAAAGAGGTTGGAATATCAGTTGGCCTTCGACATGGAGATACATCACAGGCAGAAAGAACTAGACAATCTAAGAAACCACCACATCTTCTGATAACAACTCCAGAAACGTTGCAAATAATGTTCACAGGTAGTCGTTTACGAGAACACTTGCGTAATGTTCGAGCAATCATTGTGGATGAAGTTCACGAGGTTGCGGCATCAGAAAGAGGGGCCCAGTTATTGGTTGCAATTGCTAGAATTGAGATGCTTGCAAAAAGAAAAATTCAAAAGATTGGATTATCAGCAACGGTTGGAAATCCAGAGGAAGTTGCAAATTGGTTATCTCCTAATGGAGGGGAAGCGATTCTAGCAGATGCCCCAAGAGAAACTGAGGTCAGAATCACCTGTTCTTTACCAGAGGGGGCTGATGAAGCAATTGCACTAGAGCACAATACATCGCCTCAGGCGATGGCGAGTTTGAGGATGTTAGCGATTCGATTGAAAGAAGATGCTCCGTCGTTAATTTTTGTAAATAGTCGAAATGCTGCTGAAACTGTTGCAAGTCGCCTTGCTACATTCAATGATGAACTAGAAATTGGTATACATCACGGTTCGTTGTCGGCTGAATTACGAAGAGAAATGGAAGATCGTTTACAACGTGGAGAACTTCATGCTCTCGTTTGTACCAGTAGTCTAGAATTGGGGATAGATGTGGGTTCCATCCGAAGAGTGCATCAAATTCAATCACCTCGTGCAGTCGATCGATTACTCCAGAGAATTGGTCGAGCTGAGCATGTTCTAGGAGGGACTGGTAGAGGGGATATTGTTGCTTGGGAAGTTGATGATATTGCAGAAGCTGCGGTTATAGCAAGAAGAGCGATTAAGGGAATGCTGGAAGGAGTAGAGTGGAGAGAAAAACCACAGGTAGTCGCTGCTAATCAGATGGTTATGATGACCTTATCTGAAGGAATTGTGCCGCTTCCTACAACTACGAGTATCCTACAGAAAACTTCTGTGTTCAACAAATGGTTACATCAAGACACTTTAGCATTAGCAAGAATTCTCGACGATAGATGGTTGCTAAAGTTAGTTGAAAAACCGAAAGATTCTGATCCTTTGGATTGGTCACCAGCATTATGGAAAATTCTGGGTGGAAATGGAGTTCCTGAAGAAAGGCCCACTAAAGAAGAAATTGTAAATATTTCAGAAAATATTCTGGATGATTGGAGGAGGAAAATCATACAAAGAATTCCTGATTCTCTTCAAAATGGATGGACTTCAGCAGGTTCTAGAACTAGAAGCTATATGCTTGAACATCTATCGATGATTCCAGATGCACAGCGATATTCTGTTCGAGATGTTGTGTCTCGGAGAGCTATTGGAGCAGTCGATGAAGCATTCGTGTTATCTCTAAATGATTCTGGAGAAGAAACTGATGGGGCCCCTAGACGATTTGTAATAGCAGGCAGAACTTGGGAAATCATTGAAGCTGATCCTGAACGCTCAGAATTAATTGTAGCACCAGTGGGAAAGGGTGGTAGTGCACCAGTATGGAGTGGAGAACTTCCACCTGTTCCAGCAGAAATTGCCAGAGAAGTTGGTGGATTACGTCGAGCGATCCTAGATTTAGCCACTGGTGGGAATACAACAATTGACTCACAAAGCATGCGCTTAGATAGAATCGGTGGCCAAGTTCAAAATTGTGACATTGATGATTATCCATTAGCAAAAGATGCCTTGGAAAAATTAATGCAACGTGTTATTGAACATGTAGATGCTTCAGAAAACCTTCCTGATGAAATGCATATGGATGTTGAGACAAGGCAGGATGCAATTGTTGTCCATTCATGTCATGGAAGTAAAATCAACGAAACAATTGCTCACTTCCTCCAAGCTATGGCGTCTACTATTGATGGTAAAATGGGAAGAGTTCTGGTTGACCCATATCGAATCACCCTTCAGGTCCCAGGGTTACGAGGCACTCATGTAATCAAGTGGTTAACTGAAACACAACCGGAAAATCTCAGAACTATCATGAAAGTAACTGTACCAAATGGAAGGCAATTGCGATGGAGGCTTGTACAGGTTTGCAAAGTGATGGGCATCCTTCGAACTGGTGTGGATCCTCGAAAAGTGAATCTTATGGGTATTGCTCAAAGATACAAGGATACGCCCGTTATGGATGAAGCACTCGACAAATTGTTCAATGAAAGGATGGATATTGATTCGACGATTGATTTGTTGCATGCTATTCAAGAAGGCCTAATCAAAGTAGAACAACGACCACCTGGATTGTTGGGGGTATCTCCTCGTACTGAGAGAGATATGCAATTACCGGATTGGTCAAACATTGAAGTCCGAAAACGATTAGAAGGCCGATTAATGAATGAGAGAATAGTTATGATATGCCTAAGATGTAAAACGCCAACAAGAGTTAGGGTTGCTAAATTCCCAAATTTGGATTCTGCTTGTTCAATTTGCAAGGGAACGATGCGTGCGGTTGCTCGTGAAGGATTAAGTGACCAATTGAAAAAATGGGTTGATTCAGATGAGCAAAAAACTGAGTCAAGAATGATGAAAAATGCAGAACTAGTTCAAAATAGGGGAATTGATGCTATATTGTGCTTGATGGGGCGTGGTGTTGGTGAAGACACTGCAACACGTATTCTAGGAGTACATCCAAGAGGATGTGAACGTGATTCTCTTCTGAAAGCAATCCATGATGCAGAAATACAATATGCACGGACAAGAAGATTCTGGGGTTAGTAACCCTCATGGACATCGGACTTAGAGGATTATACATGTGGTTTGGATTGACAGGTAGAAACGCGTCGGGAAAAACAACTGTGGTAGAGTGGTTGGTATCACAAGGTTTTGCAGCCACATCATGTTCAGATTCGATTCGTACTCATCTAAGAAAGGAAGGGAGAGAAATCAATAGAGACAATCTAATCGCAGGAGGTCGAGAGCTAAGATCTGCTCAAGGCCCTGCAATTCTTGCTGAAATGTTAAGAGATTCAAATCAACATGTCGAAAAATTAGTCATTGATTCAATTCGAACACCTGCAGAAGTAGAGGCATTAAGAGAAAGGGAAAATTTCCGCTTAATTGAAGTTCGAACTTCGCGTGAAGTACGTTGGCAGAGATTACAAGCCAGAGGCAGAACTGGAGATCCTATTGATTGGGAAACATTTGTTCAACAAGAAGAATCTGAACTTGTAGCAAGTGATGACAGTGGACAAGCACTATTGGCTACTGCAGAAATGGCAGATATTGTGATTATCAATGACTCAGATTCTGATTCCCTAATCAAATCACTCGAGGTTCTACTCAAGCCTGACGTATTGTAAGCCCTGCTTCCTTCATCATTTGAGTAGACATGTCAAAATCTCCCATCCATCGATCTGGAACTTCGCAATCTTGTGGATAGACAACCTCAACTACACCTGCTTGGATAAGAGAGCGTGCGCATCGTGTACATGGTGGCCATGTTACAAAGGCTGTACAACCCTTGAGGGATAAACCGATTCGAGCAGCATGCATAATCGCATTTTCTTCTGCATGACAAATGAGGGGATATTTTTGTTCACGATCCTCAAGCCTAGCAGAATCATCCGCAATTCCTCTCGGAAAGCCATTGAATCCCGTGCTTCGGATCTCACGGTCTTCACCTACTACGACACAGCCGACCTTGGTAGAGGGGTCTTTCGACCAGCCAGAAATATGTTCAGCAAGTTTGAGAAATCGCCGATCCCACTTCTCAGTCATGACTTCACCCATACTTCGCTGACAGTCGCAGTGTTTGAGTCTTCTCACGCAATCGGGTCGATACCATCTTCCCCTGAAGGTGAAATTAGAATATTTTGAAAATCCACCAAACTATCTTCACCGAGGATTTCTAGAATTGCACCAATTAGGTAAATGCTGCCAATGCAAAGCACGGGTTGAGGTACTTCATCATCTAACTTTTGAGCTGTTTCTGATGCCTCCTCCAGGGCAGAATCAATCGATTCAATAGATACTATTTCGGCATCTGTTCCATGTGAAATCAATTGATCTGCGAGTTGTTTACAATCCACTGGATCTTTCCTTCCTTTCGGTGGTTGTGTAACATAGATATGGCCTATTTTACCTTCAACAATCAGTTCTACCAAGGGTTGTAAAAATGCATCCAAATCATTCTGTGTCGTGGTTCCGAGAACAATGACACCTGGCATAGGAGACATATCTCTTGATTTTAGAAAACGGATTTGTTCACATGCTCTATTCATCCCACTTGGGTTATGGGCACAATCGAGGAGTATTGGAGCATCATGTTCTATCCAATGCATTCTCCCCGGCCAATTCGTATGTGTTCGAGCTCTCTCAATCTCTTGATACGCTTTTTTCTCACCCATGATATACAAAGCCATACTAGCTAATTGATACGCCTCTTGTTGGTAAGGCATCCAGCCATCATACCATGTCTTGCTAGATAACGGTCGAAACGGTTTACCTGCATTTGAAAATTTGAATGCTCGCCTTCGATCTCCCCTCCACCACCATGCATTGTCGTGATCTCGGACAGCACGTTCAATCGCCTTTCGAACGGAATTATCGTAAGGCCAAGTCGCCAAAAAAGGCCGACCCTGTCGAACAATTGCTGCTTTTTCTTCAGCAATTTCAGCCAATGTATCACCTAGAACCTCGGTATGTTCAAGAGAAATTTCAGTTAAGATACAACAATCGGCATCAACTAAACGGGTTGAATCCCATCGACCGCCCAGTCCGGTCTCAATAATCGCTCTCTCCACACCTTGGTCTCGGAATGCCAACATTGCAACAAGGAATGTGGCTTCATAGAAAGTCGGGGAAACAACTGGGCTGATGTTGCTTGCTTCATGAATCTGTTTCAAACAATCCTCAAACAATATATCGGATATCGGGGAACCATCTATTCGTACCCGCTCATTAATCGACACCAAATGCGGAGATGTGAACAGTCCTGTACATTTACCAGATAATGTGAAGGCATTGGCCAATATAGCACAGCAAGTGCCCTTTCCATTACTACCTGCAACATGTACTGATGGGAAGGAATGTTGGGGCATGTCGAGGCGAGAAAGAAGGGTTGCCGTATTGTCCAGAGAGGGGTTGTATCCAAACGATTTCAGTGAATCTAACCACTCCCACACATCTTCACGCATATGTTCGCCCCACACCCCCGGTGAACGGTCGCCTTGAAATGGCCTTTGAGGGTCCCCCGAGTCATGTCGGGTGATGGGTTTGCTGCTAAGCGTCGTGCTGAACAAACACCAGATGAGCCAAATAAACATGGAAATACATCTCTATTTGACGAATTAAGGGAACAAGCAGGATCTATGTTGGGAATGGCAGGAATGTTTGTTGTTACCATTCTTTTAGCAATGAAAATCCAGCCGTTCTATGATCGTGATGAATTACGGGCATTTGGTGCCGAGGGAGCTAACAAAGCAGGATTTATTCTGCTTGAATTGATTTTCATACTGATATTTACTGCAGTAATCATTTTTCTCGCAAGGAAGAACCTCCAACGCTTCATCAAATGGGGTATTTTAGGAGTCCTGATGATTGCAATGATTTACACACTAATCCCATTGATGGGGTCCATACTTCTCGATGAAATACCCGCTCTTGAAAGGGAGGATACTATGACCGAAGAAGCGTACATAATTTATGTTGATGAAAATGGTAGGGATTTCTTCTATGTCGATGACCCTTACTCAGATTCAGCAACTTTGCGATATGTAACTAATGCAGGAGAGAATGAATATTGGAACCACACAATAAAAGATGAATTTGGAGGTAATTCATCTGGAACTGCCATTCTTTCCGTAACAGAAGATGGTGTAATTTTGTGTGAAGGAACACAATGGCTACTACTCTCTGAGAGTGATGGATCTGTAATTGATTCTCATGGAAAAGACTGTCATGTAGGTCTTCGTTATGAGCCAACTGATCCAAGCGAATGGGAATCTTGTGAAGGAGTAGATGGGGTTCCACAGGATTGGAGAATACGCTATAGGGGATTAGAACCGATTGGTTATTACAATGGTTCTGATGATGGGCCACAAGTATGTTTTGATTGGTACAGAGAATTTCCCGAATCATTCAATGGTGAGACTACAAGACTAGTTCGAGATATTGGTACTGAACATTTCCTAATCGTATCTGATCAATGGGCTGGTGTTGTCAAATATCCTACGGAATCAACAGGTTCAGGCCCAGGTGACCCTCCCATACCTGTCGAAACTACGTGGGAATTATCACTAACTGGTGATGATATTTTCACAGGTGTCACTTTCGGGGCCTTGCCAGGTCAAAACGTCACAGATTCTCCGTCCCTCGTTCTTGGAACTAATGGAGGTTCGGTGACTACATGGGATATCACTGAAGATGGTTCTGTTGAAGAAGGATCTACAATGAATTTAGATGGTGCTGTTCGAGGGTTGTTGTTAGCAGATTGCTGTTCAGGTGGAAGTAACGATTTATGGGTTATTGAAGATGAATACATGCGAATTTTCATGGGTTCAAATCTGGTAGAAATGCCTCGCAGTTTGAAAATTGGGGGCGATGATCCTACGATATTATTGGCACTGCACAATGTGGAAAATGAGGACTCTGAATATGACGATGGGGTATTGCTAATAGAACAGGATGGGGTATGGTCTACAACCCAATATGAGGTGTTTGTTCAAGATTTCACGATGGTCTCTATTGTCTCAATTTTGGTTTCAATAGCACTAATCATTGTACTCATAGTAAGACCGGAATGGTACGTCATCAATACTGTGGGTATTCTAGTAGGGGCTGGAACAATCACAATGCTTGGGGTCTCATTTGTCCCACTTATCATCATCATATTCATGATTTTAGCTGCAATTTACGATGCATGGGCTGTTTACAAATCCAAGCATATGCTTGAGCTAGCAGATACAATGGTTGGACTTGAACTACCCGTAATGTTAGTTGCACCACATAAGGGAAAAATGCAACCTAAATCAAAAATGAATGAAAACAAGAATCGACAATTCCAACAATCCGCACAAATTGAGCCCATTCAAGATGGAGGGAGATTGGGTGAGACTATGCTAATGGGTTTGGGAGATGTGATATTCCCTGGTTTACTATGTATTTCTGCGATGACTTGGTTACCTGAAACTGATGGGCCAATGGGCTGGAGTGGTTCGATTTGGGTTGCGTTGGGAACAATGGTTGGTAGTTTGATAGGTTACTGTGTACTCATGACTTATGTTGCAAGAGGAAGACCTCAAGCAGGTTTGCCTTTGCTCAATGGAGGGGCTATAATTGGATACATCATTTCGGCTGCCATCTTCATAGGAAGTGCTGCGTTTAGTTTTGATATCAGCCTATTCTGATTATCCGTCGCCTTCAAGCAGTAAGAGCGGTTCCGTAGGAACCGGTGGACCGTCATGCTAGATATTCGGATGTTTCGTGAACAAGCCGATTTGATTCGTGCGGACCATGATAGACGAGGCCTCCGACATGATGCAATTGATGAGGTCATTCGTTTAGATGAGGCTTGGAGAAAGGCGCGGTATGATGCTGACCAACTTCGCCGAAAGAGAAACGAGGCTGCACGCGGAATTGCTGCCGCCAAAAAAGCTGGAGATGATGCTGAATTCAATAGAATCAAATCTGAGGTCGATCAAATCGCAACCCAAATAGAAGCACTTGGTGAACTTGCAGATAAGCATGAATCTGAACGTGACAGTATCCGTATGTCCATCCCAAATATACTACATCCAGATGTTCCTGAAGGAGACGGTGATGGAGGGAACACGCAGCACAGTATCCATGGTGAAAAACCAAAATTCGATTTCGATGCTAGGACACATAATGACCTGATTGAGATGAACAAATGGGTGGATTTACCACGTGCTGCAAAGATTTCTGGTAGCAGGTTTTACTTCCTTAAGGGAGATTTGGCACACATGGAATTGGCCCTACAACAATACGCAGTGGATTTTATTTCAGAACGAGGATACACATTTGTTCAACCCCCTGTTATGATGAATCGAGAAGCTTACGAAGGAGTCACCGACTTAGCAGATTTCGAATCGGTGATGTATAATATTCAACCAGACGGATATTACACAATCGCTACTAGTGAGCATCCATTGACTGCTATGTTCATGGATGAGGTCATTGAACCAAGTCTTCTGCCTATTCGAATTGTCGGTGTTTCTCCTTGCTTTCGCCGTGAAGTTGGAGCACATGGACAAGGAGATAAGGGAATTTGGCGAGTACATCAATTTACAAAAATTGAACAAATCATCATTTCACATCCAGATGAATCATGGGAACATCATGAGGAATTATTGACCAATTGTATTGATCTTTGGGATAGCCTTGGTTTGCACTATGAAGTTGTGAATATCTGCACCGGTGATATGGGTACTGTAGCAGCCAAGAAGTACGATCTTGAGGCTTGGCTCCCTGGCCGTGGAGAATTCAAGGAAATCGTTTCGTGCTCAAATTGTACTGACTACCAAGCCAATCGATTACGAATGAGGTTCAGGACTAATGATGGCAACGCAACTGTTCACACGCTCAATTCAACTGCTGTCGCGACCAGTAGGGCATTAGTCGCCATTATGGAACAAAATCAACTTGCAGATGGAAGAGTAAGAGTCCCTGATTGTTTGGTATCAAGAATGGGGGGAAAAACATACCTAGAGCCCTGTGGTTGGTGATGTATTGCGTGCATTCATACTGACTTTTCTTTTTATGACCGCATCATTCAGTGGTTGCTTTGGAAATTTGGATGACACTGAAACTGCTGCTATTCTTTCCATTCCTGAAGATTTGAATTCCAATACAGCACCTCGAGGACAAATCCATACTATGACAATACAGTCAAATGTTGATTATACAGTACATCGATCGAATGGTGCTTTCTTTGTCGATGAATTTGGTGTATTTAGAGATGCAATGAACATGACTTTCGATGAATCGATTGAAGAAGTTAAAATACTAATTATGGATACAGAATTAAGTTCGATTGAGATAATGGTTACTGCTGGAAATGAAATTTGGAATGGAACCATTGAATTAATTGATAGTGATGAAATGATGATTGTAGATGGCCGTAGAGCATTCGACACGATTGATATGTTGACCACATCTTACAACAACCGCTGGTGTGCTTCAGCATCTATACATGAAGGTGGGGCTGCGTATGAAGCAGCAGCAGAAGCAATGGCTGATGAGATGCGAGGCATGGGTTTTGACTTCGTGGAAGTAACAAGATACGATGACGATCCTGACCAACTCAACGTTGTTGGTTACAATTGGGGCCGTGTCAATCCAGATGAATACATTGTCATCGGTGGTCATTTTGACATTGCCTACATGTTCACGCCACCAGGGGGAGGGACTAATGAAGGCGCGAATGACGACACTTCAGGTTCAACTGTTTCACTTGAAATGGCTCAAGCTCTAGCCCAACTTGAGTTCGATCACACAGTGGTTGCAGCACTATGGGCCTGTGAAGAAGAAGGTCTTCTCGGTTCGAGAGCGTATGTCGACCATCTGCCAGAGAATGTTACGATTCGAGCTTACATGAATTTCGATATGGTGGCATTGAATTATCCAATTGTACCTCCAAGTGAACCCATCATCGGACCGGGGGGAGAGATATTCTCGGCTACCAAATATGACTGGACCATCAGTATTGCCGGAGCCAACCAAACCAACATGCAACGCATGCATGATTGGGTTGGTATGACTATTGATGATGATTTAGCCTACCAACCTAGTGCTGGAAACCCAATAACTTGGCAGATAGCTGAATCTTGTGCATCGGATCATTGTTCATTCTTTTCCGAAGGATATCCCACATTCAATTTCTTCAGTCCAGGGGGTGACATTTCTTTCTGGCAGGAATGGCATTCACCATCTGATACATTCGAATTCATGACTGCGAAGGCAGGGGGGAGGCCAGGCATGGAAAGTGGTTTCAACAGTCTTGTTTGGACTTCATTGGACTTGTTTATCCGTGTGGATAATGCCGAAGATTTCCAAGGGAATTGGGCCGAATAATAATTCAATTGAAAAATTAATTTTCTAATTGATTTATTCGTTATCTTCTATATCGATTAATGTTGCACCAGCATCTACCTGCTCACCAGCCTGATGATGAATTGCCACGATCTCTCCCGAAATATTTGCAGCTATGCGATGCTCCATCTTCATGGCTTCCATTACTATCAGTGTCTGCCCAACTTCGACTTGCTCCCCAATACTACAGAGAATTTCGAGTACCTTGCCGGGCATTGGTGCAGTCATCCCACTATCATCGCTAGAATTACCAGCACCCTGTTCATCGACAGAGATGATGTTAACGCTGCCATCAAGGTGTATCCACCAATCATCACCGACTTTAACAGCATGAGCAAGTTTACCATTGACCCAAATCCTGTTCGGACGTGCATCAATTTCAAACGAACAGTCATTTGTTACTATTTCGCCATCGCAGGTAGCCTCATCTGAACCAATAGTGATTTGCCAACTACGGCCTTGTTTGTCAATTAAATCAACCATGATAATCACCTACGGGAAGGACCTCCTGAGAGATAAAAATGGGTTGTAAGGGCTACCTCGTCCCTCATTTGATTCAATCGACATGGCTTTTCGTGAAAGCCCGAAGTGTTCTGATGCAGCTGCGACGAATGGAGCCATATCAGACAATTTAGGATTCCACCCCTCTGGCCAATTAACTTCGATGAAATCTGTTGTCGTCTCCCCTTCTAGGTATGCAGGATGAGCCATTATGTCACAAAGGAACCCGAGATTGGTGGTGACTCCAAGTAAAACAAAATCTTCGCAGGCTCTCTTCATCCGGCGGATTGCTGAAGGGCGGTCGGAAGCGTGTACGATTAACTTGGCAAGCATTGGGTCGAAATCAATTCGCGCCTCATCCCCTTCTCGGACTCCCGTATCCAAGCGGATACCAGGGCCTTCTGGTGGTCGAAATATAGCCAAGGGTCCAATAGCTGGGAGGAAATTGTTTGCCGGATCTTCTGCATAGATTCGAACTTCAATCGCGTGCCCTCTGATAGAAAGGTCCGTTTGTGTAAAGGGAAGTGGTAAACCGGAAGCAACTCGTATTTGCTCAACTACCAAATCAACACCACTGATGCATTCTGTTATCGGATGTTCAACCTGTAGGCGAGTATTCATTTCAAGAAAATGGAAATTGCCATCTTCTGCAAGGAGGAACTCAACTGTACCAGCCCCCTCGTAATCAACCGCTTTCGCGGCATTTACAGCAGCATCGCCCATACGTTGGCGTGTGATTTCATCTAATACTGGAGAGGGGGACTCTTCGACCACTTTCTGATGTCTACGTTGAATGCTGCATTCTCTTTCGAATAGATGAACCGTGTTTCCAAATGCGTCTGCCAATATCTGAACCTCGATGTGACGGGATTTCTCGAGTAGACGTTCAACATACACAGTACCATCTCCAAATGATGTTGCTGCTTCCCGACTCGCAGCAGTATACTCTCGTTGTAAATTTCTCGGTTCACGGACTACTCGCATTCCTTTTCCACCACCTCCAGCACTTGCTTTCAAGAGCAACGGATAACCCACCCGCGTAGCAGCACGAACAAGTTCATTCACCATTTCATCAGAATCCTCTAATGGTAATTCTTCACCAGGTATAACTGGGACACCAGCATCTACCATAGCTCTTCGAGCACTAATCTTATCTCCCATTTCATCGATAGCACGTGCAGATGGACCAATCCAAACAAGGCCTGCTGCTTTGACTGCATTCGCGAATGTACTTCGCTCTGATAGAAAACCATATCCTGGATGGATTGCATCTGCATTTGTTTCCTGCGCAGCAGACAAAATCGCCTCAATGTTGAGATATGTTTCAGACAAGTTTTCACCAGGGAGAAAAATCGATTCGTCGGCAGTCTGTTGATGTAGTGAGCCTCTATCTGCTTCAGAATAGATGGCTACGGAGCCCAAACCCAGTTCAGCACATGCACGGAAGACTCTGCAAGCAATCTCGCCACGATTAGCAACCAAGACCTTGGTTATTGGACGTGGTGCGCCCTCCATCCAATCTGGCCCTGCCATGCGATTTTCACTCCTCTTTCCAATTGGGTGGGCGCTTTTCAAGGAAAGAGGCTAGGCCTTCCTGTCCTTCTTCTGAGCCACGCATCTCACTGGTTTTATCCAGCGTCCAATTCCTCAATGCCTGATCAGAATCTGACCATCTATCAAATTCCAGAGTGAGTTTCTTTGCTTCAGATACTGCCATTGGTCCTGTGGTCAAGACCTCATCAATGATACTTGATTCCACTTGTTCCAATGATTCAGATAATTGATTTACCAATCCGATTCGAAGTGATTCTTCTGCACCGATTCTTCCAGCCATCATTGAGAGTCTACGGAATTCTGCACTACCCACCTTTCGATAAACATAGGGCCCGATTACTGCAGGTAAAATCCCTAATTTACCTTCAGATAGAGCAATTCTAGCCTTTGGTTCGACGATGACATGATCAAGACACGCTATGAGCCCTGCACCACCTCCAAGTGCTACACCTTGCACTTTCCCAATGGTGAAGCAAGGATGGGCCCAGAGGCTGTTAAACAAACGATCGAGTCTCTCAGAATCAATTCTATTTTCCTCTGCACTCTTGGCGCCCGCATCACGCATCATGTTGATATCTGCTCCTGCACAAAAGTGCTTTCCTGCTCCAGAAAAGACTAGCACGCGTAGGTAGGATGCACCGGAGGAGTCATGTAAACTTCCTCTCTCACCAACTGAACGTTCCTTAGTCCAATCAAGAAGTGAAATTATCTCGCTAATCAATTGGACATTCAGTGCATTATACACGTCTTCACGGGTGAGGGTTAGATACGCAACAGGGCCACGTACTTCAAGTGTACAAAGACTTGTTTCCGGCTTTAATTTTTCAATTGCAAAATCAGACATTTCAATTGCTCCTTTCACATTCTAAATATTCCAAAATTCGTATCTGGCATCGGGGCATTCAGACTGGCACTAATTGCCAAACCCAGAACATCGCGTGTATCTCGAGGATCGATGATTCCATCATCCCACAATCGTGCTGTTGAATAATACGGGGAACCTTCTGCATCATATTTCTCTAAAATCGGTGCTTGGAAATCTGCCCATTCTTCTTCTGTCATGGGTTCAAGGCCTTCGCGGGCCCTCTGATCTTGTTTGACTGTAGCGAGGACGTCTGCTGCCTGTGGACCACCCATAACTGAAATTCGACTGTTTGGCCACATGAATAAGAAGCGTGGGTCGTAAGCTCTACCGCACATTCCGTAGTTTCCTGCCCCATGACTCCCGCCTATGATGACTGTGAATTTGGGGACAGGGACGCAGGATACTGCAGTCACGAGTTTCGCACCATCTTTTGCAATACCACCTGCTTCGTAATCCCGACCAACCATGAATCCAGTAATATTCTGTAAGAATACCAAAGGTACTCCACGTTGCCCACACAGTTCGACGAAGTGTGCTCCTTTCTGTGAGGATTCTGAAAAGAGAATGCCATTATTTGCGACAATACCAACAGGATATCCATGTATTCGGGCAAATCCACAAACGAGAGTCGGGCCGTATCTGGCTTTGAACTCGTGGAATCGGCTACCATCTACGATTCGAGATATGATTTCTCGGACGTCAAATGGTGTTCGATTATCTTCTGGAATTATACCTAGGATTTCATCTATTGAATAAGCTGGATCTTCTGGAGGTTGTACATCTAATTTCGTCTTCACTCCCGTATTTAGATTTTCAACGATATTACGCACCATGCGTAAAGCACTAGGTTCATCTTCAGCATAGTGATCTGCAACTCCAGATTGCGCAGTGTGGACATCAGCCCCTCCCAAATCTTCGGCTGTGACCTCTTCGCCAGTTGCGGCTTTAACCAAAGGAGGACCCGCGAGGAAAATAGTTCCATTACCCTTGACGATTATCGATTCATCAGACATTGCGGGCACATATGCTCCTCCTGCTGTGCAAGAACCGCATACTGCTGCGATTTGGGGGATGCCTTTTCCACTCATAATGGCTTGATTACGAAAAATTCGGCCAAAGTGATCCCTGTCTGGAAATACCTCATCCTGCATAGGAAGGAAGGCCCCACCTGAATCGACCAAATAGATACAAGGAAGGTGATTGGTGTCCGCGACTTCTTGCGCTCGGATATGTTTTTTGACAGTCATTGGATAGTATGATCCACCTTTCACAGTTGCATCGTTGGCCACGAAAAGACATTCCTTGCCATGTACAACCCCTACGCCAGTAACCACACCTGCACTTGCAGCCCGACCGTCNTAGAGATCGTATGCTGCGAGCGGAGACAACTCAAGAAAAGGAGTACCTGGGTCACAAATGGCAGATATTCGTTCCCGTGGTAGGGCCTTGCCACGACTGCGATGCTTTTCCACATATTTTCCGCCGCCACCTTGTTGGACAACTTCCAAGCGTTCGCGCAAAGTTGCAAGAAGAGCACTGTTGTGCTCATGGTTTGACTTGAAAGATTCGTCCGAGGAATTCACTCGGGTCTGTAGTCGATCCATACGCACCCCTAAGGGGTGCGAGTAAGAACTTGGACTTGAACGCTCGCCCGCCCTATACATCCAACGTCATACGTAAAACGTCGCGTAATCCTGGAGCAAGGCCGACAACCAATAAGCAGAGTATGACAAGTAGGCGTAAATGGCGATGACGTTGTTCAAATCTTGCTGTGGCAAAGAGCCACCAAATCATTGCGGCTAAACCAAATTTAACAGCTCCAAAGCCCCATGCTGTACCTGCAACGTCAATGACTTTTTGCGACAGAACATGTTTTTCCCCATAACCATACATCTCTAGTCCAACACTTGTTGCTAAACCGTCTACCATTTGCCCATACATCCCTAAGAGAACCACGGGGAGTCCAAGTATAGCACGAGGAGAAAGTGCTTCCATTCGCTCCCAAGTGGACGAATATTGCCTGTCCCAATCATCGACAGTAATCCCTTCTGGGATAATACCTGGTTCTAAACCAGCATGACGGATTTTAGCGAGGGATTCTTGACCAAGAAACCATAGTGCTAGNCAAATAACAAATGGTACTAAGAGGATGCATAGCATAGGGACCATGGATATTGGTTCACTACCATTTAATGGATCAATATACATCATAATCCAACCTGAAAGGTGTATGAAACATCCTCCAAGACCTACCTGAATTAGCGCTTGTTCTATTGCAGTGAAAGTTTCGAGTAACAATTGAAGGGATATGATGAAAAATAATCCGAAAAATGGTACAAGGAACAGCGGAGATAAAATCAACTCAACCATACTCAAATCCCAATTTTCATTAATGTGAGGTGAGAAAAATACCCACTGCAAGAGAACTATAGTTGATGATAATTGGGTGATATAACGTCGTTCGCTGTTTCCTTTCCTGTTAGATATTTGATGAGCCATCCATCCTGTGAAAATAACCCACGTCGCAACATGGAAATGAATTAATGGAGATACAAATAATCCACCGATATTTTCTGAGGTGAAGAGTTGCCCATCTTCGTTAACTTCACCTAGTGCAGCCCATATCACCCAAGGAAGTAATGCAATAATCGAACTGTCCCGAGGGGGTATCTCTAGTCTACGCAACCACGCAGAAAGGACTACTACAAATGATACCAGCAATAGCGAATATGCAAATGTATCTACTGGATTATAACCTGCGTCACCACTTGTTGAATCAACTGAATGGGGTGAAACAAAGTAGTCCTCATAAATTTGAGACAGACTATTTTCTGGAGAAATATCCTGACCAATGATGGCACCAACCAATAGAATAATCGCTGTTAATATTAGAGTGGCCGCCATTCTTTCCATCAAGGAAAAGTACCTATTTGGCAATGGAGTCTCACTAATTAACGGACTACTATCGGACATGGATGGCCCTCTGTAGATTATTCAAAGTGATTTCTTTACTCTTCTTCACCGGCTTGACGTGCTTCATGCACTTCACGGAATACAATTGTTTGAACACCTACGTGGTCGCGAAGTGTGCGAATCAGACCAAACTTGGTGAATGCCCAATTCTGATCGTAAGCCACAAACTCCGGNAGAGTTATTGTTAGATCATCACCATCGAATGAGACCTCAAAGCCATCCCGCCCTGTATTTGTCTCAAGAAGTGTGGATACTTTCTCTGCACGGTCTTCTACTACCTTGACAATTCTGTAGTTATACCTTAGTGTTCGTCCAGCAAGAGGGTGNTTGAAATCAATCCGTGCACGTCCTGCACGAACCATCTGTAAAATTCCTTGGCGCCCGTTAATCTCGACCGGTCCTCCAATTGAAAGATTCTCAGCGTCACGAACGGAACGGAATAGAAGATCTTGGGACATGGTCTCAACAGCATTGGAGTCTCTCTCGCCGTAGCCATCTTCAGGTGCGATATCAAATTCATAATCTGTTTCAGGTTCTGCTTCCTCTAGGTGGGATTCAAANCCAGCAATGAGGCGTCCATCGCCTATGACTGTGATTAGAGGCTTGTAAGTGCGGTTCTCATCATACTGATCCGCTTCCTTTGCAACCGCCTCACGAGTAGTCTCAATCAGGGTTTCGTCATCTGCATTGTAGAGGTCGTAATCGATATGGACAATAGAACCGTTCTCCATTTTTTCACCTGCCCAACCATTGTAGGCGGCCCCGCGACCCGCTTCCCCTTTATGAGCGTGAGGGAAGTCGGTCGTGAGCCCATAGGGCTCATTCTTCCTCTCTATTACGCCGCGGTTTGTACATTATCCAACTCAATGCCGTACCAATTAGAATTAATGACCATCCCGTCCAAACAAGATGGCTCCCCGTTAAATCATAAATGACGACTCGCACATTATCAACCGATTCTCCTGTCTGCATAAATGATGTGAGATAAAGTTGGTTGGCTTGACTTTGATCAAATATCATTACTACATCTCCTTGTGGCCGATGCCAAATATCAATCTCTGAACGTGCTGGAATCCCGCCTTCATCAAACCTGAGCATCCCGGGAGAAAGAGTCGCTACCGCATCTCCATCCTCTTCTAGACTTACTTGAATCACGACTGTAATCTTNCCATCACCTACTTCTTCATCCCATTCGCTGTCATCTGGTCCTATTGCAGTGAGCTCGGTGAAGGTATACCAATAACCNCCATGTTCTATTGGTGTATCCCTAGTTAACATAACGATATGACTGGGGTCACCTCTTTGAACTAAAGTCGTAGTGAATGCATGTCCAAGAAGTAACAGTAGTATTCCGAGATGAGCCAAGTGTATAGCAAATCGACGTAGGTGTAGAGGTTTTCTTATTGCGTTAAATTGCTTCATACGAGTAAATACAAGATTGGCAATTGGAGGTAATGAAAACACCAGAATAGGTATTGCAAAACCTGCAATCATCCCCCGGGTTATTTCAGTACCTAAAAATTCATGATCTGCATCCCCTGGTAGTAATTCCCCAAATTTCCAAGCAAACAGTAGACTGAATACAACCAATGCTGCTATTATTGTGGGTATCCTATTTGGCGAAACTATGTTCTTCCAACTGTAAACAGTTAGGCCCAATGCAGTTAAGCAAAGCAAAGGCATACCGAAAATCTCATGCCAGGCAAGATTTGTACCATCTACTTCTGCAAGCAACAATAACCATGTCAATAATAGAAAGGGAGACCCAATTGCCAAAGGAACCCATAGCACGATTTTTTGTTGCACTGCTGATTCATGTATTGCAATAATTCCGGAAGNCATTTCCTCTTGGGCGGTTGCATCCTCTGATTCAATCAACCAAGGTAACAAAAATAGAGCCATCCCAATAACTGTAACCTGTAAAGATAGTAAAAATGACCAGAAACCAAAAAGCATCAATAGGATACCTGCAGACATCCAAACGAACCTTTCTGGCGAATGATTCTGGTTCCAATATAAAAAGGCAAATGTTGATGCTAAAATACCAATTTCAACTGCATCTAGATAATTTCCTATAATTGCCCCAACAAGAATGACTATTGGGGACCATTGTTGGATGTTTTTCTTAGCGAAATGACGAATTCCTGCCCACAATAACACAAATAGAATTGCAAGATATACGTGGACTTCTAGACCTGCTGGATCCTCAAAACNCAATGATAGTATTCTTTGAATTGGGCCCATCGATGTATCAACCTCTCCTTCCGCAACAAATGCATGAACACTTGCCCATACTCCATTTGCTCTGGTAACTAAAGTTGCATGTATTGCAAAAAAAGCAGGCAGTATTCCAACTCCAATGAACCAATCATCTTCTCTNTTCATCCCCTTTGGTAGTCGAAGGTGGAGGAGTATAACAAGAGCTANCCAAGGTAACATGGAACCTGTTTCCACTGGGTCCCAAGCCCAGTAACCANCCCAATCAAGTACAGTATATGCCCAAAGTCCACCCAACCCAACTCCCAATGTGCCAACCCATAATGCGGGCCGGGCGAGTTTGAGAATGCGTTCTCTAGCAGTTTGTCCAGATATTAGCATGGCTGAAAGAGCATGTGCCCCAACACCAATGCAAAGTGTGTAAAATGCAAAAACTACAGGTGGATGTATAACCATCAAATCGGTTTGAAGGAGTGCATTCAAACCCGGACGGGTGTTGTCGTTCGCATCGATAGGCGTTGGACTGAATGGATTCAGCCACATTGCAATCATCAGAAGTACTAGTGAAAAACCAACTAAAATTCGAAGGCGAAAAATATGCTGCTTTTTAGATTCATTTGGGTGCCGCTCGCCATCGAACCAAATTAAACCTCCAAGCATTGATATCCAAAGAAGTAAGGGTCCTTCACGCCCAGACCAAATGGCACTAATCCTATACAAAATAGGTAAATCCGCTCCTCCATTCAACCATACATATTCGATGCCTTTTGCATCAATGAGAAACAGAAATAGTAAGGAGATAAATGGAATCATTAACAAAACCGAGAGCAGTTTTCTCATCGATTCACCAACCATAGTATTTCGCACGACTATACCCGAAAGCAAGCATTGCAGGGATGATCCTGCGGAAATACAAACTAGGTTTTCTGAATAACAAACGCAAACCGACCATTATCTTTCCATGTGGCCCCATGTTTGACATTTCTTCAGGGAAACATCTACCCATCAAGGACATGTCTTCATCTGTGAGGCTATACAGTGCTGTCTTGCCACGCAGTATTTTCTCATAAGGCGGGAATTCTTTTTTCCATTCGGCCTGATATTCGCCGAGGTTCTTTGCGGTGTAATCGCCCTCAGAAATGGCGCGAGTCGCGGTTCTTGCTGCGAAGACGGCAGATTTGAGGGCAAGATGGGATCCACCTTCAAAGAGCGGGGATGTAAATCCTGCTGCATCACCAATTAGGAGTAAACCATCTGAGTAAGTTTTGTCATGAGGGCCTGAAATTGGTATAGTGCCACCAAATCCTCTTATTGAACGAGAAGAATCCCTCCAAGGAGGATTTGATTTATCCAGCTCGTAGAAGTGCGTCTTCTCAACAAATGCATCAAGTTGTTTTATGATGCCCTTCTTATCTTCACTCACAAGTCCTACGTTAGCTCTTCCATCGCACTTTGGAATCATCCACAGATATCCCTTCTTGGCAAATTCAGGCCATATATAGAAGTCAAGATAATCATCCGTAGGAACGTCCAACATCTCATACTGTATACCGGCGATTGTTTGCGGGCGGGGATTGAGTCCTGTTAATTTAGAGCAAACTCCTGCGACGCCTGATGCATCAATAATTATCTTGGTTTTGATAGGAAATGCATCGCCCTTACCTTCGCATAGCCAACCATGGAACTTATTTCCCGACTCCACTCTCTCCATAGATGATAACTTGTGACTCAGATGTAGGGTTGCACCAGCGCTAACTGCTTGCTCGGCAATCCATTGTTCAAACAGATGTTTTTCCAATACATATCCTGGTTCCGACAATCGTTTTTTTGTACCATCTGGGAATATAACTCGAATCCCATCTACTCTTTTACTAATTACTGAGTTTGGTAAATCGAGTTCCAAATTAGCTACAGCTTCGTCAGACAAGCATTCTCCACAATGTACAGGGGTGCCAATTTCCGCATGATCTTCGATTAGAATGACCGACAGACCAGCACGCGCAGCATGCAAAGCAGCAGAGCCTCCACCGGGCCCGGCGCCGACCACAAGCACATCGCATTGGGTTGCCATCGGACCTGATACAATCAATTCACACCTTGAATCACTCGGTGCCAAAGGCACCGGTTACAATACAGCCTTTTTGATAGGAGGAACGCCTCCGGTAGCCCATGGGGTGGGGCCGTTTGAGTCGCTATCTCCGGTCTCTGGAGGAAAAATCCGAACTCGTTCGGATTAGTGAACCTGTCGAATGCTATCTTGAAGCCGGATGCATTGCAGATAAATTAGTGAAGAATAACGGACCTGCTGTAATATTTGAGAAACCAATACTGGCTGATGGTAGTGTCTCAAAATTCCCCTTGGCTATGAATTTATTTGGTACTCGGAATAGGACTAATCATGCTTTAGGCGTTGATGAACCAAAAGAAATTGGGTTACGGCTTACTGAATTGATGAAGCCAGATATTGGGACATTCATTAAGCGACCTTGGAAGGCTCTGCCTCTAGCGAAAAGTGCATTTTCATTACCACCAAAAAAGGTTCGGAAAGGTTCATGTCAACAGATACGGATGAAAGAACCTGATTTAACAAAACTACCAATTCCCACCACATGGCCCCTGGATGGAGGCCCATTCATCACATTGCCCCTAGTCGTTACTAGGAATCCAGATAATGGTGAGCATAATTTAGGTATGTATAGATCTCAAATATTTGGCCCAAGAGAAGCCGGGCTTCATTGGCAAATGCATAAACACGGTGCTGAACATGCTGAATCTAATGATGACAAAATGCCGGTAGCAATTTGTCTTGGAGGCCCTCCAGAAATAATTTTCAGCGCTATTGCACCGTTACCAGATAATCTAGATGAATACATGTTCGCGGGACTCTTGGGCCAGAAGAGACTGAAAATAGCCAAATGTTTGACACAGGATTTGTGGGTACCTGCAGAAGTGGATGTTGTTATTGAAGGCTACACTATACCCGGAGAAACCCGTGTTGAAGGACCATTTGGAGATCATTTTGGACATTATTCTTTGGAAGGGGAATTTCCAGTGCTACACGTAACCGCGATTACACATCGACGTGATGCGATTATTCCCATGACGATAGTCGGCAAACCGCCCATGGAGGATGGATTCCTTGGTGAGGCAATAGGGGCTGCATTCCAACCAGTATTACAATTTCAGCATAGAGATGTTGTGGACTTATTTTTGCCCCTTGAAACTGGGTTTCACAATCTGGCCATTGTTTCCTCTAAACAGCGATATCCCTCTCAGTCTAGAAAAACCGCTCTAGGACTATGGGGAGCAGGACAACTTATGTTTCTAAAATCAATAGTTACAACAGGGCCTGAACATCCTGTAAAAGATTTAGATGCACTACTTGATGTACTCGATCAGAATGTCATGATTCCAAGTGATCTTGTTATTCTAGATGGAATGGTGGCTGATCAATTAGCTCATGCTGCACCATTCGAAGGTAGGCATTCAAAACTACTTATTGATGCATCCATAAAACGGGAGCAAGAAAATGCATCTTTTTCCATGGAAAATGTAGAAATTGAAAATATTGTTCAACATCGTTGGATTAGGCCATCAATGCTAGTGGTTACAACTCATATTGAGGGCGGGCCTTCGGAGAGGGAAAATACGGAAGACGAGGATGTTCTAGGTGCAAAACGGCAATCAGAACACATTTCCCAATTGATGAATTCAATTTGGCAATTAGATAATTCAAAAAATCTCAGATGGTTATTCATCACAGACGATACTGTCGACTTAGAATCTGATGATGTGATGCGGACACTCCTATGGCAACTTTTCTGCCGGTTTGAAGTTAGCAGAGATCTGTATTTCTCAGAAGATAGGGGTAGAATTTGTTGGGATGCAACATCTCCAATCCCAAGTAGTCAAGGAGTTTTACCAATTCGCAGGTGGCCCGCAGTTTGTCTACACGATCCTGAAATCGAAGCCAGAGTTGAACAATGGTATGAGAAGGAGGTAGGCAATTGGGAATAAAGGGCATTTTGCAATTTATCAAAATTGAACACACATTATTCTCACTACCATTCATCTTCATCGGTGCATGGATTGGTGGTGAACCAACTGCAGAACAAATCTGTTGGATTATGCTAGCAGCTATTGGGGCTAGAGGATTAGCGATGAGTTTGAACAGAATAATTGATCGCGACATTGATGCAAAAAATCCTCGGACAAAAAATAGACATTTGGCAACTGGTGAACTATCAATGAATATGGCTTGGTCACTATCAGCAATTTTCTTGTTGATGTTATTGATTGGTGCATGGAATCTGAATGCAGTAGCACTAGCGATGAGTTGGCTCCCAGTACTTGCCTTTGTGATTTATCCATACACTAAGCGATTTACATGGTTGTGTCATTTTTGGTTAGGCCTTTGTCTAGGATTGGCTCCGGCCGGAGCCTGGCTAGGAATTGTTGGTGGCGACATGGGTTGGGAAGCAATTACAGGTGCATATTGGTATCCAACTATACTCTGGATCTGTTTGGGAGTGATGTTCTGGATAGCCGCATTCGATTTGAATTATGCATTGATGGACATTGAATATGATCGTAAACATGGAATCCATTCATTCCCTGCAAAGTTTGGCGAACACAACACCATGCGAACAAGTGTCCAAATGACTCTTTTTTGGTTCCTCTGTTTTGCAGTAGCAGACCCTCATGAAGGGAGTTTGTTTTTGCTAACTGCATTGGTAATGAGTATTATGAATGCATTAGTTATTATTGGTCAAAATCGTTTCAATGATTTTCAGCGCACCTTTTTCTATACCAGCGTAATTACTGGTTGGGTGCTATTGGGAGGATTGGTTCTAGCATGACTGATGAAGCAGATCCATTTGACTTATCGAAAGCACTGCAGGGGGCGGCTCAAGATTACCTTGACCCCGAAATATCCAAATTTGTTTTAAATGCAGATTATAGTCCATCAGGCGACCAAGAAAATGCAATTGAAAAAACAATTAATCAATTGGAAAGTTCACAAAGTAGATGTGTGCTTTTAGGCGTCACCGGTTCGGGCAAAACCTTTGCAATGGCAAATATCGTTGAACGATTGAACCTGCCAACTCTAGTACTATCTCACAATAAGACTCTGTCTAGACAACTTTGGCAAGAAATGTCGGCCCTTTTCCCGAAAAATGCAGTCGAGTATTTTGTGTCACACTATGACTACTATCAGCCAGAAGCATATCTGCCGGGTCGTGATTTGTACATTGAGAAGGAATTGTCAATGAATGAGAGAATTGAGCAGGAGCGGTTCTCAACAGTAGCCTCACTCGTGTCTAGACCAGATGTAATCGTAGTTGCAACCGTATCTGCGATTTATGGTTTGAACCCCCCGGAAACTTTTCTCCAACAACATGTTCGAATCCACCTGGGCCAAGAAGTTCAACCCCATGATGTGGTCAAGGAACTTGTAGGATTACAATATCGGAGAGTATCTGGAGAAATTGGGCGTGGAGAAATAAGGCTTAGAGGAGAAGTTTTGGACATTTGGATGCCCAGTCGTGACGATCCCATGAGAGTGAGGTTCGACCTTGACGGGGTGTCTAGAATACAAATTTGTGAAGCTGTTTCTTGGGAACCGTTGGATGAAATCGAGGAAGTTTGGATTCATCCGAAAGAATTCTTCATGACAGGACCAGAGAGGTTTGAAAAGGCGCTGGAAGATATTGAATTTGAACTGCAGAATAGAATTGATTACTTCGAAAAGAATGGAAAGGATCTTGAAGCACGTCGATTGGAATCTAAGACGAATTATGATCTTGATTTGCTTCGAGAAATTGGTCATTGTAGAAGTATAGAAAATTATTCCATGCATTTTGACGGGAGGACGCATGGACAGAGGCCGTATTGTTTACTCGACTTTTTTGCAGCATGTGCCAAAACTTTCCATGGATTTCCTGACAAATATCTTGTGATAATTGACGAGAGTCATGTAACTCTACCACAACTAGGTGGTATGTATCATGGTGATAAATCCAGAAAAGAGAATCTGATTGAACATGGTTTTCGACTACCTTCTGCAGCAGACAACAGACCTCTGAAAGGGCATGAATTTCAGGAATTAGTGCCTCAAGCGTTGTACGTCAGCGCAACACCAGGTGAGAGGGAGCTAAGACAACTCTGTGAAGTAACTGGACAAGTATACAAAGAAGTTGACAAGAAAGCGAAATACAAAC
Source organism: Methanobacteriota archaeon (assembly GCA_002722595.1). Taxonomy (GTDB): domain Archaea; phylum Thermoplasmatota; class Poseidoniia; order Poseidoniales; family Thalassarchaeaceae; genus MGIIb-P. The sequence goes on from PBMO01000009.1 coordinate 27,905, forward strand.
CATTACTAAAGGATGCTTTAGGTGAGATTAAGGGAATTTCTCGGATGGAAATTCGGCCTACTGGACTCCTAGATCCAATTATCGAGGTTAGGCCCACCGAGGGTCAAGTGCAAGATCTTCTTGATGAAATTCGGATTTGTACTGAAAGATCAGAACGAGTATTGATTACTGTCCTAACCATCAAGTTCGCAGAAGAAGTTGCAGAATATCTGCAAAGAATGGGTGTCAAAGCGCATTATTTGCATTCTGAAATTGACACATTAGAAAGAAGTGAAATTATCAAAGCACTGAGGATTGGGCACATCGACGTAATTGTCGGCATTAATCTGCTCAGAGAAGGTCTCGACATTCCAGAGGTTAGTTTAGTTGCAATATTTGATGCCGACAAAGAAGGATTCCTCAGAAACGAGAGGAGCATGCTCCAAACTATTGGGAGGGCCTCGAGAAATCAAAATGGGATGGTCATTTTGTATGCTGATTCAGTTAGCAGATCGATGGATGCTGCAATATCACAAACAATCGAACGAAGGGCACGGCAAGAATTGTATAATCAGGAAAATAATATCACCCCTCAGACTATACAGAAACCACTTCCAACAATGGGTATTGATGCAGAACAATTGCTTACAGGTATTGCTGGAAAAGGAATTTCTGGTGGAAAACGATTAGTTGGAAGTTCAAGTACTCAGAAAAACAAGGATGACTTTGTCAAAAAATTCAACCTTGGTGCAGGTTCTTGGGGCAATGATATTGCCTCCAATATATCCCAACCAGATGGGGTGAATTACATTGCAGATTCGAGTGAACCTAGTGATAAATTAATCATCAAGTTGCGTAAAGAAATGATTCAAGCTGCTGAACGTCTTGATTTTGAAAAGGCCGCACAGATAAGAGATAGGATTTTCCAATTAGAAAATTGATTTCGTAATTTGTTTTTCAAACCCCTTATTTGAAGAGATGTGTCTGTGTCGGAGGAATGTTCCTATGCCAATTGAGAGAGAGGATTTTGATGTTCCCGTAGAAGATTACCAATTTGATAAAGTCAATTCCGTTAGTTCCCTGATTGATCAAATGTCAAGAGCAGGGGGGTTTACGGCGACTAAGTTAGCGCACGCACGAGATGTGATTCGTGACGCCATAGAGAAATCGAAAAATGAGGATGTGTTGAATTGGTTATCCTTTCCAGCATGCCTCTGTGCGACTGGTACAAGAGGCTTCTTTGTCGAGGCAATGAAACGCAAGGCATTCAATGTTATTGTGACAACATGCGGCACATTAGATCATGATATTGCTAGAACATATCAGGCATACTATCATGGGGCTTTTGAACTCGATGATGTGGAATTAGGAGAGCAGGGACTTAACAGGTTAGGAAATGTGATTGTACCAAATGAATGCTATGGAGATATCCTTGAAAAGTCTGTGCTACCATGGCTTGCGGAAATAGAGGAAGAGCGCAAGAAATTACAACCTGAGAACCCATGGAGAGGGTTTGGGAGTATCGAATTATGTTGGGCATTTGGAGACCGTATGGATGATGAGAATAGCATTCTCTATTGGGCTGCAAAACACCGAATACCCATTGTCATACCAGGCCTTTCTGATGGCTCAATTGGTGCACAATTATTCATGCATCGCCAGCGAAGTCCTGATTTCATGATTGACTTTTTAGCCGACGAACAAGTACTGTCTGATTTGACATGGGAATGCAAAGAAAGTCACGCACTAATGGTTGGCGGAGGGATCTCAAAGCACCATGTTATTTGGTGGAACCAATATCGTGATGGTTTGGATTCTGCAGTTGGTATTACAACCGCACCAGAACATGATGGGAGCCTTTCAGGAGCACGCCTTAGAGAAGCAATATCATGGGGTAAAATTCGACCTGAAGCCCCACATGTAACAGTAGAAGGCGATGCTAGTGTACTGCTGCCACTACTCGGATCAGATCTCTTCAATTGAATGGGCGATGCATTCCATTAATCCCATTCGCATCGCAATAGAAGGGCGCCATCCATCAGTTCCACAATCAAGCAAAGCTTGGTGGATAGGTCCAAGATCTGGTCGGCGACGCTCACCTGAATAACTGACCGCTGCGGGACTCGATAATTCACTTAGGGAAGATATCGTGTGACTATGTGATAGAGTATTCTGATATCTTGTCCAAAGGCCTCTTATTTCATCCAAAACCATATCTTGAGTCCATGCTCGACGTCCACAAATCACGAAATACCCCTGCATATTATTTCGCTCCAGTGTTTCCCGTGCATTTATTGCATCTCGAATATGCATCCAATGGCGAATATTTTCATCCTTCTCTGGGATAATACCGGCTATAATATCTGATACCCAGTTGTTGATTATACCACCTCCAGATGGGGAATATACATCTATGAATTCGACCTCTAGTCGGTCATTCATCATACCACCTAGTTGGATTTTACAGAATGCTGGAGCAATGCTTCACGCACTAATTGGATAATCAATTCTATCTCCTCTGAGGTTATTCCAAAATGTGGAGTAAAGCGAAGAGCATTTTTCCCACCATGGATGATGCCTAGTCCCATTCTCCGACATCTTTCTTCCACCTCCCCAAAACCGATGACTGGATGAGTTTCAGGATTTAATTCAGCACAGCAAAGCAGCCCAGTACCCTGTACTTTGACAATAATCTCTGGTAATTCGGATGCCAAAGATGAGAGTTTAGATACTAACTCGTTCCCCCTATCACGAATGTTCTTCCTTGTCTCAGGAGTGATGTTATCCAATACAGAAACCGCTGTCTCAAGAGCTCTTGGGTTTGTTGTCATGGTATTACCATAAATCCCGACGACATACAGTTCTGCAGCGCGATCCGATAACCCTAGTACAGAAAGTGGATATTGGCCCGCATTCAAGGCTTTAGACCATGTTTCAAGATCTGGAACTTGACAATCTTCAAAGCCAGGGTAATCTATGATAGAAAGGCACCCTTGTCCACGAATCCCGGCCTGAATTGAGTCGACTAGAAGCATACTACCATGTTCAAGTGTGAGTCGTCTTGCTTCATCATAGAACTCGCGAGTTACACATTGTCCAGGGTTACCTTCTCCTTGAACGGGTTCAATCGCCATTAATTCAATGAAAAAACCCTCATCTTCTGCACGTTTAAACACTTTTTGAAGAGATTGAACATCATTAGCAGGTACTAGCAACAGATTGTCTCTATCCCTGAATGATGCCAAATTGCGATCATATCCATCCTTACAAGAGTGGGATATCTGAGCAGGTCGATCAGTTCTACCATGGAATGCTTGTTCAATCGCTAACAATTTGATAGGTTTGCCTGCATACCGACCTCCTTCAGATGTTAATCGGTTGGCATTAACATCTGCAATGCGCAGACTTACTGTGACTGATTCCGAACCACTATTCATACAAATAAAACGTGTAAATGGACAATGGCCCCTAGTGTGGCCAAGCTCCTTCATGAGGCGCTGTGCAAGACGCTTTTGGCTGAAAGAAGGAGTCATGACATTGGCCATCACCCAATTCTGGGACATAGAATTCATTACTGCCTCTGGGCCGTGTCCACCTCCAAGCATACCATAACCTCCATTGTCATGCAACACCGCACCTTTTGATGTGACAATCCAGGGCCCTCTTGCAGCAATTGCGACATAAGGATTAATTGTGGCTGAAGAATAGAAATTGATATACTCTGATTGCAATTCTCTAATTAGCAAACTTTCCCCCATTGTGATAACCTCATCACCCCATTCTTCCAACAAACATGAGAACACTCCATGCGCTTCTTTAATCGCTTGAGTTAATTTATGATCCAATTCACAAAATCTCTGAATGCATTCATCAGATAAGCCAAGGGTTTGGGCATTTGAGCCATCAGATAGTCGACGAATCTCATGCAACAACTCCATCATGAACACCTCGACACTAATGAGAACCTTGAATGTTAGTGGTGTGAATGGTCAGTTTGCAAATGGATTTACGATAAAAAATCTAATTTTTTCTAATTAGAAAAAGAATTGTGGAAAAATATATTTTTCCAAGTTTTATATTGGCTGATAAAATTAACATTATCCGCTGTTTCCAATTCAAAATAGATATTCGATAGCCCCTCTA
>PBMO01000010.1 GCA_002722595.1 Methanobacteriota archaeon
GATTGATATCCGACCCTCAGCAAATGGATAGTATTCCTTTAGGTGAAGAACTAGGAGTAGTTCATCTGATTGAATTAGAAAATTCAGATCATCCACTAAAAGTTACTATCAAGGATGAAATGGGCATCATAATGGAAAATACCGGAAATAATCTCACATTCTTAATCAGTGGGACAAACCAATCAACTTGGGTTGAGATAACGAGTGTAGAATTCTCAGCACCAAATGCATATCGCGTGCTTGTTCATTCAAACTCTGGTGACGATTACTTGGAACTCCACGACCTATGGGGGGGAGGTTACATTCACGAAGATGATTCTGAAGGAGATAGGATATTCTTCACTGTTGGTGCAAGTGTAAACATGCAATTGGAATGGAACCTAAGTGAAAATGTCGAAATTGTTGGCTACAGAACTCATACTGGATCTGGGGAAGTGGTTGAACTCAACTTTACCAATGAACAAACACTGACAATCCAAACACCTGAGGCGACTTCTCGATTTGATGAATATGAATTCAATATATGGGTCCGTACGAATGGTAGTACAGGAACATGGGAAATAAAACGCACAGTGATGAACCAGGGTGATTCGGCTTGCGCACATGATTGCCCACGGTTCTTGGACCCAACAGGATTTCCTGTAGAAGCATTGACATTAGCCAACCAATCTTTGGTCATCGAGGGGCATTTGGATCAAAACGATACTGCCGACGTTTATGCAATTCATATTCCCGAAGCAAGTTGGTCAATACATCGTTTGATTGCAAGTAGTGATTCAGAAGATGTGAAAATGCAGATTCAATACTGGAATAATTCAGGTGAACAACTTTCACTCATCGATGTAGAAGATGGAAAGGGCACAATTGGAATAAACGTCACAGGAGGATATCATCTAATCAGATTAGAACAAGATTCTATGGAGCAAACAACTCCATATTTGATTACGCTACAATCGATTAATCTGACAACAGAAGAAGACTTACCACTTTCTGAAATTGAGTTTATAGACAGATGGAAGGAATTCACTCCATTCTACATAGGCATTGGAATATTGATGCTCTTGCCCATGGGTTATGTTGTTTGGTCATTACGTAGTACACGAATTGCTAGTGAGGTCCAGATTCATGAGAGAAAAAGATTAGTTCGACTAAGAAAACGGCTGACACAACTGGTTCTCGAGGATGCGAGTGATCAGGATATAAGCAGTGCTTTGGAAATGCTTGAACAAGTTCATTGGCGTGCAATAGAAGCAGAGATGGGGAGCGCCGCATTATCGCATCACACAGAATCAGTCACTCTAAAAGTATGGAGAATTGATGGTGATAGCCTGATTGTTGGAATCCATGTGGAAGACATAAAGTGGGAACTTGCAGCACTCAGGTTTGAAGCCATAGAAGGGCCTTCTTGGAATATCACCCAAGTAACTCCAAAGGCATTATTTGATGGTGATGAAATATTCTTGGATACACTAGAAGCGGGTGCAACTCGCTTTATCCAATTGTGCCTTGAGGGAGATGCGGAATTACTTGACCTCCACCTCTCTGGACTTGTAGATGGAAAACCACTCGCAGCTGTTCCAGCAAAGGCTCTCTTAATGGAGAATAATAGTTAGTTTCTGCGATTATCTGCCTCTCGCCTAACAGATTCCTCAATCGCATCAGTGGGCAGACCGAATTTCTCAGTCATACTCTCCAAAGTATTTCGCATTTTTTTGTCAATCTTAGAAGGTACGTGCAATTTGAGAAGGACCGTCACATCACCTCGCCCCCTACCTCTTCGATACGGCATGCCTCTACCTCTTATCAACAAGGTTTCACTTGGCTTGGATCCTTTTGGGACATCAATGGTAAGCATTTCGCCGTCCACATGTGGCAACTCGATTCTAGTACCAAGCATCATTTCAGGGAAACCAATTGGTAAAGCCATAATCAAATCTGGACCATCCCGCTCAAACCAAGGATGGGGAGTGGTATCAAGTTGAATGTAAAGATCTCCAGATTGTCCGTTTACTATTGGTTGACCCATGCCTCTCTGACGCAAGCGCAAACCATCTTCTGTGCCTTTTGGAATTTTAATGCGCAAAGTTTTCTCCTTCTCCACAGAACCTGATCCTTTGCAATCCTTGCACCGGTTCCGAATAACCTTTCCACGCCCCCCACAATCAGGGCAATCCGAAACCACTTGCTGGACAAAGGGTCCAACTCTTGCTTGTTGCACGATTCGACCTTGACCATCACATGTTGAGCACTTTTGAACATCATCAGGAGATTCTGCACCAGAACCTCCACAGGAATCACAATTAGCTGATAGTTTCGCATTGATTTCAATTTCTTCTTCTGAAAATATTTGTTCCAGTGTGATTGAATGGCGAATTAGAACATCATTACCCCTGCGTGCCCGAGAACTTCTACCTCCTCCAAACATACCAGAGAAGATTGATTCGAAACCACCACTAAACAAATCATCGAGGTTGATGTTAACACCCTCGAAACCACCTGGGCCAAATGGAGAACCTGAGGGACTATCATGCCCAAACATGTCATATTGCCTTCTTTGATCTGGATTTGATAATACAGCATAAGCTTCCTGAACTTCTTTGAACATCTTCTCCGATTCGGGGTCATCGGGATTCTTGTCTGGATGATATTTACGTGCAAGACTGCGGAATGCTTTCTTCAAATCACCATCGGAAGCGTCCTTTGAAACGCCCAATACTTCGTAGTAGTCACGCTTCTCGACCATACTCGCCCCAACTCTTCGTCTCAAAGCCTGTTCTTCAATCCGACGATTGAAGGCTATAGCCGATTACCGCAATTCTCGCAATACGATTCACCCATCGGATTCCCATATCCGCAACTAGAGCACATCATCGATTGTGCAGTTTCAGTTTCAACCATACTCGATGGCATTGTACTGCTGCCTTGCATTTCTTGTGTGTACCAATCTGCATTTTCAGGAACAGATTGACTGGTTGCTGTAGTTGGATTACTAGTTGGATTTGGAGAGGATTCTTTGAGGATGTCAAGAACACCTCCGATAATGCTCTTCTTCACAGGTTCGACTTTGGCATGCGTAACTCCCTGAACCGATTCAACTGGTCCCGACTCCCCTGTAACTCTCGATGTTGAGCGCTTAACATGTTCAGATTCTGTGAACAATGACACATTGTCCAAATCAGACTCATTGCTCTGCAACTCTGAGGTCACACGTTCTGAAGTCAATCCGGAAATATTTCCATCCAACTTCTGCAGAGCCTTTTTGGACATTTGCCCAGATTCGACACCTCGTGCATCTGCCTCAAGTTCCGACATAGCCAAGTCTGCCTTCGACCAAACACCGCGATCTTCTGCAGCGTAATCCTTCTGTAACTTCCTAATGTGCTTACGTCGATGCCACTCATGATCCCTGACGGTTCGAGCATTCCGGAAAAGGAATATTCCTATCAACGAAGCAACCGTGAGGTAAACAACCATGCCAACCCAATTGGTGATTAAGTGGATTGAAATTGCAGGAATAAGCTGATACAATGCGAGAAAAACAAAAATTGGCGCTGCCAGAAGGACCCACGCATTTAGTGAGTTCTTGTTCTCCGCCATGATTCCACCATGCACACTTTCAATTTCAAGGAACCTATCCAGCAATCCTCAGTCAAATCTATCCCTAGAGGGTTTAGCATTACCAAAAATACCACCTAGTAGTCCAACGCTGAATGAACTATGGAGTAAGAATAACATGAATGGAACTCCAATAATAGCTGACAAATCTCTCCCTCGTCTTGCTTCGTCAAGACCAATTCCTAGTAAAGTCAGAAAATACGCGACAATTGGCCAAGCAAAATTTGGAATGAGGTATGCAGATTGCCCATCTATCGCTAACCCAGCGACAAGGGATAGACCAAACCATGGTAAAAGCTCGGTGAATCGCATTCGAGTACGAGCGTCAATGACGTGTTTCATCCTCCAAAAACCATACCTATAACCCATCCTCAACCACTGTTTCACACTTGTCCGCTTAGCCATGTGAATATACGTTTCTGGAGTTCTCCATAGAGGCCAACCATTCCGAATTAGTCGCAAATTCAATTCCGAATCCTGGGTTGTGATGAAGTTCTCATTCCAACCGCCAACAGAATCGATCGCTTCTCGCCGATACAGCGTGAATGGTGGCGTGCGCGTGGGACTTTCTTTGGAGAAACGAGCGAATTGTCCAGAGCCTCCCAACTTGCACGATAAGGCAGATTCTATCCAATGCCCAACTGACTTCATCTTCAAATCGGATTTGACTACTTTGGCACCCAAACCACCTAAACGGATATTATGCTCACTTTCAATGGAGAAAAAACGCTCTATACGGATCTCTAGATGGTTTTTTGGGACCCATGCATGCCCAATCATTTCGAGGATAAAATCAACATCCTGGTCAAGATACTCTTGAGCGATATTCCGTGCATGTGGTACAAAACGAGAGGGATTGTTTAGCAGATGGATTTCTGGCCCATCACAATCTAGACTAATTTGGATCATCTTCTCAATGACTTCTACAGTTCCATCTGTTGAACCACCATCTACCACGATGATTTGATGATTTTCAGACGCATAGGTCTGCTCAATCAAACTGGTGAGACAACGCTCAATGTGCGCCACTTCTTGCCAAGTTGGAATGACTGTAGCCACTCTAACTGCGGTCGTCATGTATCGCCACAATAAACCAATGGTGTCAAGGTTCCGTGCCCGAAAGCGAAAAAGAGCGGCTTTGCTTGACGAATGATGTTCACCATGGCCGATAGCCCAATCACCACTGTCACAACTCGTGTGATGGCCCATGAGTGTGGGGAGAAATGCGTGGATTCAATTCGGAACATATTCCCTGACTTCGTCCAAGATGTTGAAGTGAAAAAATCGACTTTCCCCGTGGGACGTGAAGAAATATTGCTGCGCTGTGACGGAGTTTCGCCAGATTTTTTTATGGCACTTTTATCAGAACAACGAATACTAGATACTGCACTTGATTCAATGGCACTAAATCTACAAGAAAATTCTACATTCTTTTCGATATCAAGGCAAGCAGCACTTGCTGGAAAAGTTGCATTCGTTCTTGAATCAGAAAAAACCGTCGGAGGTGTCATCGATATTGAAATGGAAGGGCGAGGTTTAGGCGAATGGTTGGAAAGAGTTACTTGGCATCCAGGTCGAACAGAAATACCTCGGAATGTCGGTGATGACATCAGTATGAAACCAGATGGAGCCGTTACCGAATGGTTTGACTCTAAGGGAAGGGCGACAATTAACAAAGAGGACTAGATGTTGCTGAAACCTTTTTCTGCTAATTCATTGATGAAATCGACATCTGCTGGAAGCCAATCAAGTGATATTGCCTCATCCTCAGATACCCATCGGCATTCTTCGTGGGCGTTTGAGGTGAACTCATTTTTCTGGGTTTTACAGGAGAAAAAAGACAGATTAACTATCATTGAACCATATTCATGCCTGATTGTACCAAGTAATTCACCAACTTCTAACTCATGATTGAGTTCTTCTCTTATCTCTCGAATCAAAGCATCATGTAGAGTTTCATCTGGATTGACCTTTCCACCAGGAAATTCCCAGTACCCCCCCATTACACCAGCGTGTGATCTCTGACAAGCCAGTATGTGCCCTTCTGAGTTNCAGATTACTGCTCCGACCACANCCATGCATGGTTTCTGAACAATGATTGCAGCCATACGTTTCAAGAAATCTAACTGGGTATTCTCATCGACATGTGAAAATGGAGGGATGTGGATAAAAACTGCTGGAAGAGGTCTACCACGTACTTGTACTGATTTTGATTCAATATGATGTAGCGTCCGATAATATGTTTCATTACAAACAAATCTTCCACAATCCTCACTGATTTCTACATATTCTAAATCTGAAAACGCGTTTTCAATAGAAGGGCGATGGATTGTTGTGTGTAAAAGTGGTAAACCGGAACTTTCGACTAGTGTGTCAACCAGATGTCGACCACTGTTGTCAGGTATTCTGAAATTATTCTCGTTTACTGCACACATCTCAATACGAATCTTTTCTGCGTTTTCATTCAATCCCACATGTATTACAGCGTCCACTCCTGAAATGCAGCCGATGCTGTAACGACTGCCTTGTTCGTCGACACTGAGGATTTCTCCTTTGACTGATACGTCGACATTATGATCCTCGAAACTATACGGTGGATTGGAATCTAGTTTTGAAGAATATGTAGTACTCAATAACTTCTCGACAAGTTGTTTTGAGGGATTCATCTTGTGAATCCCAAATGGTTCGAACCCGGTCAACCAAATTTGGGACTGCATTGTGCCTAAAGGACAACTGTTTAGACATAGCAATTATGGAGGGAGTCGCAGAAAGAAAAACATGGATGATTACGAATTGGAGCTCAAAGCCCGCCGCGACAGTCGCGGTCGATTTGAAGACCAAACAGGCAGAGCTGGTGCCGATGGCAGCCTGATTCTAGCTGATGCACTAACCTATGCAGCAGGGGCGACTGCCTTCATCACTGGTGCTGTTGACACAATGGATGCCGGACAAATTGAGGTGCGGCCAATGGTGCTGGTCGTTGCTGGCTTTGGACTTTGGATATGTTCTCAATCACTGAACAATTTCAGAAGATTACTACCAGTGTGGGTTCGAGCGNTACTACGCATGAAAATACTCCCTGAAACTTTTGATGAACAGTCAGATTTTTCTAGGAAAAGGAGAATGTGGACGGTTGTTATTGCAGCAGCCCTAACAGCGATAATCGCTTACATTTTCACCACAGATGGATCNGCTGTTATCACTCGCTCAGGTTTACCATTTCACTATGTTCTCTGGGCTATCGTTTTGATGGATTTACTGGTTGCTATTCAGTGGATGCGAGTTATCGGACGATCGGATCAAATTGGTCAAAGACCAGGTGGTTGGTGACACATCTTTGGCATAGTATTGAACAATATGGACACTAGGGGATGGTGAGGGCAATGGACGAAGATTACGATGAAGAGTTGGTCGTGTCCGTATCCGACAATGGAAATTCAAGTAGAGAATCTGGTAGCAGAATCCAAAACATTCTGGGTGCGACTCGGATTATTTGGACTGAACTCACGGCAGGAGTTGGAGCTTGGGGTTCACTAAAACCAATTGTTGCTGGTTTACTTGCTGTTGTGCCATTCTTTTTCCTTGGCCAGCACTTTAATCGGCAACATCGTAAAGGCTTTGATTGGGCTCTATTGCAACTTCCTTTAGTTTTGACACTCGTACTTTGGCCAGTACTCTGGGCATGGTCAATTGTGGATGCATATCGCGTTGCCATGCTTTCAGTTTCTGAAGCCGAAAATCGGAAAAGAGCCCTTCAAGTGATTAACTAATCACCAGTCATCAGGTATTTCCAAAGGCGAGAACAATTGACCGGTGGATTTCGAACTGGCAAGTTGTATTCTCGCGAGATGTTCCCATTGTCGTAATTGCATTAGTGCATCTGCCAGTGCCAGTTCTGTCGCATGTATTGCTGTTCGAAGTATTGTATCGAGTATATCCATTCTATCCTCATCCAGTGTACTCAATACAGCATCCAAATCAGGTCCAGAATCNATTGATTGGTCGTCCTCATTCAAAATGGGCCATGGCTTTGATAGAATATCCGGTATTTGTTCACCATTTGTATTTGCTTGAAGGATTAAGGCTTCACTCAACTGGCGAGTGAATTTTGAAAACACAAGAGATACTTCGATTAAGGGCATCGAATATTGCCTCAAAAAATTGACTACTTGTTCCTGTAAAAAGACCATTTTTTCCGTCGGCTCAGAATCCGAATCAGGTATAGGTATACGCGGCAACTCGCCAGACATCTTACCACCATCAAATCTGACCACTTAAGCGAGCAGCCTCTATTTGCTCGCGTGTCCAACCTGCTGCAAGTAACTGATCATCACTGTATACATTCGACTGAGGGGGTTGGTTATGTCCAGATGATACATATTCATTTGCGGCCCTTTGCATTTCACTTTGTCTTAGGTATCCGTTTCCATCCGCATCGTATTGCGTCGCAAATCTGAGGAAGTTGGCACCATCGAGAATGCCGAAATTTTCGACAATATTCTGATACACGCTATCACTGAAGTCAAGCGATATGGTCGCCTCTGGCGGAGGTACATTCTCAAAACCAGGAGGTGCCACTAGATTTGGAGGAGGCGCATTCTCAAATCCAGGTGGTGGCGGAACGAGTGCATCAGATTCGATTACTTGCCCGCTTTGCTCTAACTCACTGATTTCGTCAATCAAGGATGATTCCTTCTCACGTCGATAAAGAACAAGCATGGCGACACCGAAGCACAATGAAGCCACTGCAATAATGTACAATACAAACAACCCTTTTGATTCATTGATTTGGTTTGAGAGTGCTTCTCCATCTCTTGCAGTGTGAGGTTTGACTTCAAGTGGCTCAATCGAGACCCAATCAATATCCACATGCCTATCTCTAGCCACGAGTTGGAACCGACGGATTTGGCTATCCTCTACTTCATCAGTAGGCAGTTCGACAGCAACACTCCAATTCCCTGAAGGGGCAACCAAAGTTTTTGCCTCAACACCATCGACATGCACCCAATTATCCTGAGAAATTTCTTCGAAAAGGACGAAAGTAATCTCGCCTTCACGGTTGTTTGTATTCATCCCAGCAACGTTCAGTACTGCTAAATCCCCACCAATTGGAGATGGATTATCCCAAGAAATCTGTGTACTATTCCCTCTTAAATCCACCATCGGACCTATACGCACAAGACGCCATTGTGTCAGAGGCATGGCTTCAGTATTGTTTTCAGCCAAGTAGGGATTACCTGCTTCGTCAGAACCTGTTACCCACACATCTACCATGTAACCGGGAAGCAATTCTATGGCACCTCCATCGGTCAAATCAATCAGCCCCTCCCAAAGCCAATCAGATCCTATTGCACTCGCTTGTCCAAATGGTTGATTTCCACGCGAAATCTCACTTGTCCCTGCACGTATCTTCCAATGGATTTCGGCAGGATTAAACAAATCAAAACCATGCTCATCAGCAACGTGTAGACCAACTGGTAATTCTGTCGCTTCTTGCAAACTAATATCNCCCATTGGACCAATGTTCCGAATTTCAGGAGCTTTGCCATCCACAATCAATTGGATCCTAGGGGGTTGTGAGGTAGTATCATCTGCAAGACCTGGTAAGTTTTCGAGACTNGCATACATATCCAAACCACCACTGCGTACGTTAGGAACAAGAATGTCAAGAGTGAAATCGCCACCTTCACGCGGCACTGCTGACCATGAGCGTTCTAAATCTCCAACCACAATATCGAATGCACCCTCTGGAGCAGGGGCAGCATCCTCGCTGAAAAGAATCCTACCGGAAACACGAACAACTTGCCCAGCGGCGATTAATTCAGGTGATTGACCTGGCCGATACAGGTTTCTTCCTGTTGCCAGATCAATGGCGGTGAAATGCCCTGTAACCATATCGAAGCGTAAGTCATTGTCCAAACTCCATTCATCGTAACCCAATCCACTAGTATCCTCATGACAAGGGATATCGGAATTCAAATCACAGGGCCAATCGATTACTTTGACAATTGGTACAAAGGATTCATCACCATTTGTGTCGAATTCTTCAGGAAACCACCACGTCAATTGGAAACGTATGTCGATGTGTAAGATGGTCTGATTCAATGGGTCAACTGACCATGAACTGTATAAATTCGATACTGCAACTGCAGTACTTCCAGATTCAAGGTGCATTTGGAAACCATCTTCCCGTGAAAAATTGGCCCATATTGATGCTCTCTCATCGTCGAAGTCCTCGATTAATGACATGTGAAGTGATTGGATGTCTTCCCATCCATTTCCATCACTAACCATCAATCTGGCAACATATTCGATACCAGGATGTAGTGGTGCTTCACTATCATGTCCAAGGATTGTTGAGTTATCTGTTTCAATCATTGGAGGGAACTCTTCGCGGATTGTGTATGTAACCAAATCAGCATCCCAATCTGGAGTTACAATAGATGATACTCCACAAGGGGTTGGGACGTCTGGGCAAACAGGGCCTCCGCCTCTGGCAAGGATATTCTGTTGTTGATCGGCTCCACTCACATAGAAAGATACCTTCTCACCATGATCATTCATCCTATCATCAATTATGCCACTAAAAATATTCAACCCACCCGGCCGATTCTCGGGCAAGCGTAGAACTGTTGTTCGATACTCGATTGCATCTGGAAGCATGTTGTAGTTCAAATCATCTTGTGATTCAATCCAGAAATGCAGGGTTATCTCAGTGGGTGGGTCAACTGAATCCTCAATTGTTATACTAATCGGTTGTGAACCTGCATGCAATTCAATACCATCATCAGGTGTTGCACCAATGACCAATGGGCTATTTCCATCAAGAACTATTCGCATTGTATTGAAATTAGGATTGATAAACGTCGAGCCATTAGGTAAATCTGTTGCAGATACCTGGAAAAGCATACCGCCCTGACTTGATTGTAACGGTGTTAGGAATTTAATGTAATATTGACCATGGGCAGGATTAGGATCCGTTAACAGAGAGGTTGGATCTTCCTGTGGTTGCCCATCTTGCGTCAGATTTTGGCCAGAGAGTTCTAGATCAAATTGGCCCGCCTGAGGGGAAAATGAAGTGCCCTCAAAGGCAATTTTCCCACTGAAAGTTATGTTGGTTCCACCACGCATCCAATCATATGGAAGTAACTGTCGACCAGATTCATCCATCGCTGAAATTTCCAGCAGCTGTATATCATTTTCAACCCGTAGATTGAGATCATCAGTTTCGTACTGGTTCACCGCTAATTCAATGTCATCAGTGACACTAATCAGAGCCTCAGTTGATGACTCATCGTCCCATTCCCACTCAGATTGTATTGGTAGTCTTATACTCATTACTCCATCTGAACTAGTCACTGAAGTGCAATTTCCTGCATCAAAAGCAACTAATTGGTCAGGATCACTCACCTTTGAGCATTGATCTCCGGACTGCCAACGTAGAACAGGATTTTCTCCATGGCTTGATATTAATCCGACATCCACTCGCTGTAGTTGGGATGATTCATCTCCAATTGCAATATTTGTGACCAAAATACGATCAACACCATCGGGAACTAACATATTCCCATCCAAGGACGTACTGATGACTCTTGTCTGATATCGGTAGGTGATATCCAAATCAGAAATACGCACCCTCCCTGGACTTGCTGCCCGAATTGTGAACGTGATGTTGACGGTTCCTTCACCGTTTTGAGGGATCTGCTCATTGAGTGCATCAACCACGTCAGGGCCACTTACAACAACAGGATCTTGAAGGCCCCCTGTGCCAACATATTCGTTGCTATTGTCATCACCTATGTCTATTTTTACACCACTAGGATAACCCTCCTCGAAATGAAGAGTTAACTCGTCAAGCATAGGTGTGACACTATCATCCGAGGTAGTGAATTCTACCTTGTACACGAGCTTGTTCCCAACACTAGTTCCCCAATCAATTTCAACATCATTCTGTGCAGTTACCCAGTTTGTTCCATCATCATTTGATACACGCACCACTGCCGAAGTCCCAGTTGGTTGAATTGAAGACCAAGTCGCCCGCATTTTACCAACTTGGGTGCCAGTGGCGAGGGTTGGTGAGGTCCATTCTCCGGCTGATTCATATTCATCAGTGTAATCAATAGAAACCCACCAAGACACTGCTGTAGTGCCTACGAGTTGAACCTTCCACATTAGTTCAGTACCCGGGTAGTCAAAGTGAACCGTTTCATTGTTTGAAACAGGTACCCAATGCGTCCCTCCATCTGCACTCAACCAATACTCCACCCGATCACCTGCTGCACTAGTCGACCAAGAGAGTTCCATATTTGCAGCAATTATATCATCATCAGAATCAAAGATTTCACTGACCCATGTAGATGTGCCAGGTTGTGCAGTTATTACATAGGGAATGCCACTACCAAATTGTCGTATTCTCTGACCTTGGGACCATGAATAGTGATCCAGTGTGATTAATCGATGGCCGTCATAGTGTAGACCATATCCATTTGCAGAAATGGATGCGGTTCCAGTTTGCATAGTAAGAACACTGCCTGAGTTACCAGTAATTGCATAGCATTCCAGCCTATCACCGCTCCATGATTGGTAAGTTCGGAACCAGAACAAATTGCCATGAACAGACATTCCTCTAACTTGGCCACTATTCATGAAATATGTGTAGTAGTCAGTGTTATTACGAGTAAAACCACCATTCCCATCAAACTCATATTGAATTACTGTTTTTCGGACACCATGATTTACCCAAACACTATCCCTGGTCCTATCATAGGCAATTCCTGTATAATCGCCATAGCCACCAGTACTAACGTCATAGGAAGATATGCATTCCCATGCTAGTGGATGTCTGATATCCCATTCAACTATTCGATGATATTGAACAGCATTCTGTCCACGGTAAGTTGAGATTATGCCAAAGACACGCTCATCATCAGTTACAGCCCAATCTCTCCACCCATAAGTTTGCCAAGAACTAGAGGGGGAAGGGACTGAGCATGTTCCAATATCCAAATTAGGCCTCAGAGCCTGATTATTTGGCCCCGATGTCATTTGTGTACCATTGTTTGGATAGAGAACCTTAATTGTATTTCCAAGAATATTCGAATCCCAAGTTGAAGCAAAAATCATGTTCCTATAATGGAATGCAGCACCATTGTAAGTTGCCATAGTACCTGCAGGAAGATTCAATTGAGCACTAAATCGATTTTCACTGACATTTGTAGTGTGTGGCTGACGGATAGAATAGGTGGAATTGTCATACCAAGCCGTTCCGCTTGAACTCAGAGCATTCTGGGAGTGAGGTTGAAACCAAGAAGATGCTTCCTTCATAGCCAGTGATACTGAATCACTTCTCGTATCTGTGAAAGTGTCTGTACCCTCTTCCCAATCACTTCTCGTATTGTCAGTAATACTACTCCATCCTGTAGCAGATGCACCTGATATCGTCATTTCGGCAGAAGTGACTTCCGCACCTATGGGAAGAGCAACCTGAACATTTCTTGAGGGCGTACCTGATTGGTAGACTGCAATCGCATCTGCTGAACCATCTGCAAATGTGTAAATGTGCCTAGCTCCCCCACTTGTAGATTCAACTTCAACGGATATCAGCGTCGATCCAGATGGTGACTGAATCGTTGCTGCAAACAAGGATGATACGAACAGAGTTACCAAGAAAAGTGACAAAAAATTACTTCTCTTGGCAAACAGAAAAATCCTCTCCTGATTTTTGCGAAGGCATACACACCTATCAACATCTTGGCGTCGGGTCTGGGCCCGTAGGGCCCGACCCGGGTCTAACTGGTTGTCCGATCATCATACCGAATTGGAGAACCACCATTGCCACGGACGCCATCGACCATGTCATCATCGATCTCGAACCAGTCATTGAGCCAATCTCCATCAGTGTCATAATTCAGCGGATCTGTTCCATCGGCGATATTATCTCCATTGATGTCAAGATGCCACCAGCCCCAAACAAATTCCCCTTGTCCAGTATTGGGGAATCTGTCAAACGAACCCCAACGCCTTTCCCAGTCATCAGTCCAGTCGCCTCGACAAATATGTACATCGTCACTTGGATCCAGCAACATGTAATCAACATCGTTGTCTGATACGATATGTGCATACAAATCGTCACTCGCATTTATTCGATACATCCTGAAATAATTTGCATAGATGTCATTTGCGGTCCCAATTTGGAGTAAATGGTCCCTCAGTTGCCACCACTCAGTTATTTGCTCACCTTGGTGAAGCAATGGAGAACCTCTAACTTGAGCTGCACTTGTTAAAGTGGTATTCCCAAAGAATTCTTGGAAATTATTGTATGGAATGTATATGCATGATGGGCCTGAACAATCCCACCCGCCGTCATTGTCTGGGTCTTCAGTTGCATCGGTTGAATCGCGTGGATCGAAGGTGGCCCAGGTCCATTCCATATTTGGCCTAGACAAATCGAAACCTGTGACATTCAGAGGCTTTTTGGTAGAACCAAAGTCTTCCCAAACGACCTTGATGTGTAGGAAGGAGGTCCAATTATCATTGGATTCATTCCAACCATTATCATGCTCCCACCAATCTGGAAGCATGTCACCATCGGTGTCGTCGTCATCAGGATTGGTCCCAAATTTGTATACCTCACGACCATCAGTTAACTGCCAAGATTTATCATAGCCAACTGTTAATCCATTTGCTTCATCACGAACCATTTGAACCGCATCGCCATCTGTATCGTTGGAAATTGGCAATGTGCCCATTTGCCACTCAAGAATATTGGTGAAGTAAAGTGGGCTATTTCCTGGCGCTATTTGAGAATTTGAATCTGATGTTGTGAATGCTCTCGATTCCCATGTACCTTGAGGGGCAGGTACATCACCTGATGTTCGGTCATACCAGCCATCTGCATCGGGGTCATAATCAACATCTAGTGGATTAATTGGGTTCAAACTCCACCTCCAACTATTCAGTGGGAGAGTTTCAGTGTAAACCGAATAACAAAACTCCCATCCATCTGGCATTGAATCCCCATCTGAATCAGGATGGGTTGGATCCGAAATTCCAACCAAACTCAGGTTCCAATTGTCGGAATATGCCTCATTAATACGTATCATTCGCTCACTACTCATGATATCCTTGGACACGAATGAGTCGTACAACATCCCTCTTGAATCCAATTCAGACATTCCCATTTCTTCTTGGTAAGCAATCACAGCATCTCTTGCATAACTCATCAAGCCAAGATTTGCTGGAACTGAAAATCTTTGCGAGTATTTGCCGTAAATTCTTGATTGATATTCTGCAAGATTGTCGTATGATTCATTCTCATCAATCTGGCCATCTCCATTGCAATCCCACGAATCATTATCTGAATCGAAGTCGACATCGGCAGCAGATAGTGGATTCATTTCCCATTGATTCCCATCTAAGTCCCATTCTGTAAACCAGTACTCATATCCGTCAATCATTTGGTCATTATCCGTGTCATTATTGGTAGGATCTGTAATACCAATAATCGTCGATAGAAGTGGCGGAGATGGAAGGGCTGGATTACTACGCCAATCCAGGAACTGCTGAGCTGCAATCATTGCACGATTTCCTTTGGCAAACAGCATAGAATTAATTCTCTGCAGGAATGCATTTTCATTTTGCAAGATTGCTTCTTCCCACATATGGGGAGCATCAGGTGGCGACAGACCGCCATTAATTGGATTAGAAACGGTAAGGTTGAGTTCTTGTAAATCGGTTAACGCATCTCGGTCGGCATCATAGTGCCCATCTCCTGCAACA
>PBMO01000011.1 GCA_002722595.1 Methanobacteriota archaeon
CCTTTGTTTACTGTATCACCAACTTCTGTATTAATAGAGATTATTTGGTTTCCCAATCCAAATTTATCTGCTTCTTTTCTTCTCTCTTCAGGTGTCTCACGGGGCAAGAAACGAGGGAAAATAGGCTTGTTATCTATCTTCAAAATCGTTTCATCATTTCGCAAGAGATCGCCAACTTCACAAAGGATTTCCGTCGTAGTACCGGGTAGTGAAAAGCCCCGTGGTGCTTCTATTTCCTTGAATTTAAAACTTGAGTGGGTTTCATTCATTCCAGCTCTTATTGTATCTATTTCTGTAAGGATTATATTCTTCAAAGTAGCCTCGTGATCATAGAATTCATTCAGTGCTTTTTTGTAAGCATCATACTCTTGTTTTTGCAATTTCCATTTATCAAGGCGGAAGGCGTAATTCGCATCCTTGATTTTCTCTGCACTATTCTCATCAGAACCAAAAGGCAAGAATGTATCAACACGATCAATGAAACCTGTAAACTCCATTGAGCGTCCATCGGGATGGTCAATCGTTATCCCATCGAGTGGCCATTCAATGGCAAGGGGGGCGGAATTGTGTAATTCCTCCTCAGATTTCAATAAATTACCGAGACGCCCTGATGGAGTCATTGGTTTCGGTGAGGATAGCCAATCCAGCCACGATTTACGACTTAGTCCAATGAGGTCGTGTCGTCTCTGTGCGGCTGTAGCATCTTCTCGTTCTAACCAAGGGGCGGTTTGACCAATGTAGTCTAGAATGTGAGCGAACATTTCATCGGTTTTTTTCCCTGCGGCAGCAAGAGATGTGGCACCTTTTGAAGAGCGTTCGATTCCCTCAGGAAGAGAAAATACTTTTTCGAAAAGAATGCCCAATGATTGATGGATGATGTTACCTCTAATACGTGCATCTAAATCATCATCCTGCTGCTCCATTTTACCTGTTTGTAATCTTCTCTCAAGCCAACCTTTTCGGGGACAGGTTTGCCATGACTGAAGACGACTAGCAGACCAACGTTTTCTTTCAAACTCCTTTTGCCCGTTTTGTCCATTACGTTGATCAAAGACAGGCAGCGATGTTGCACTGGGTTTCAAAGGTCGTGGGTCGATAGCGAGTAATTGGCCTCGCCCTTTTTTCCCACCAAGAACTGGCCATGATTCAGCATCACGGGGCGGAATCTCTCCTGGAGCACCTGAATTGGAAGGAACCAAACGCATCCCTCCTATGCCACAAAATCGATCATGTAATTCCATCCCAATATACTCATCATCTGGCAGAATCTCTGTGGGTTGTCTGCTCAAACGGTCTTGCATCAAGTGTGCATCCAAAGGAATTGAAATTGATAATGGATTCAGTGGTGGGTGATGAGGTTGACGATTATCACGCAAGGCTAGTCCCGCTCTTTGTCGAGAGTCTCTTACACTTCGCCCGGAAATGTGCACTTCGGCTCTAGCATAATCCTGCTCTCTAACGATCTTCGTACTTGCAGGCTTCCAAGATAGATGATAACCCCTAGTTTTCTCTCCAATAGATGTAGACCAATTTGGTAAAAAGGCTGGAGCGATGAATGCTTCTTCTATCCGAGAACCTGTGTGCTGTGACAACCATTCGGCCAAAGGCGTCGATGGTTGGCAATCCTCATCCAAACCTGTAGGATCAATCAAAAATGTATTCTCCGATGAATGAAGAATGTGGTGAATTGCATGCCTACCTTCTCGCAAGGGCCCATCAGGCCTACATAAATCGAATATCTTGCAATCTTCTTCACTTAGCCAAGGCAACTTTTCTACTTTCAATGACCAATCGGAATTTGTCAAATGTGTCAACACCACAATGTCTGCTGTACAACCAAGGGCCTCTACTGGAGTGAGTAACCTTACACGATCTGATGCTTCTGGTATCTTTGGGGCCAATAATTCATTTACATGTCCGAGGAAATCCTCAATCCATTTTGAGCCACCTGAAGATATATTATGTCCCAATAATGATTGATGAAGACGTAATGATTCATGCTCTTCAACAAGCAATTGAATTGCACCCATTTCATCACCAGACATTGATTCCTTATCGAGAAATGATACCAGTTCAGCAAGCCAACTATCTCCATCTGTAGATATCTTTGGCAGTGGCAATTCCTCGCCAGTGTGACAACCCGTGAGAATTTCTTTTTCGCCCAGTAAAGCACGTTCACCGGAACTTAGCAATGGAGATAATCTGCAAAGAAGATTCAGGAACCACCATTGTGTACATTCAGCCTTCTGTCCAGACTCGTCAATATCTTCCCATGGTGCGGGCAAAGGCGGGGATGCAAGAGCACGGAGCCAAGTTGAAAGTGCACCATAGCCACCTAGAATATGCCATGTTCTGGCCAAAACCTCAATCCGTTCAGCATCCATTTCGGGAGTCCAATCTGACTTTGTAGGGTGTGAATTTGAATTTAACCAATCTGCACAAAATTGGAGGCTTTGTTGATTTCCTAGACCCCTTATTCTCGACATGGACCATGCCTCATTACCGTATCCAATCGAGGCTAATTCAGCAAACCAATGAATTGCTGGTGACGATTTTAGTGTACTAGAATTTCTCGACAAACGGAGGCCTATTTCTGTCAATTTTCTACGCCATATATCCTCACGCTCACTGCAACCCGGATCTATGATTAGAACGGTAGCTTCTGGATTAGCAGAAGCAACCCAGTCACGAAGTAATTCAACGCTTGCAGGAATCTCAAGCCCACTGGTTGGAATTAGTACACGGTTGACTGGTTGTGCACAGGGCTCGGGTATCCAAATATCATGAGTTGGTAGCCACTCTGGCTGATTCTCAGAAGTACAAGGTTCAACATCCTCAAGGATTGCACCATGTAAGCCCAAACGGAAATTTCCGATTGGAGCTTCACCATGCTGACAAAGTTGATGGATGTCTGAAAAACGATTCAGGTGCAACAACATTTGTCGATTGCTTACAGAAAGTGTCGGAAGTTGATCCATTACCAATATTCCTGCTATTCCTGTCAATGTAAATGGCGCATTTTCTAACTTACCTAACCTGTCATTTATTTCCCTCTGATGCAATAAGGGGTGGAAACCGTTTAACTCAATGCCCATGCGCCTCAATCGACGTTCAAAACCAATCATTCCAGGTCCATCCCATTTACGAATATCCTCGGAATCGAAGACCTCTGCAAGTCTTGCGAGAGCCCGGGTTCGCCCTTCACCCCAATGATGTTCACTGATGGGGTGGAGTAATGGGAAATCTCCCTGCTTAGCAGCTAATTCACATTCGGCATGAATTAATCGATCCGAAGGACCACTATATGGCAACAACCGTGGAAGGCGTAAATCTGCATGTATGGACTTTCTGAGGGAAGCCAATGTATGATGCCGAGAGCGATCTATTGGGCCAATTTCTGCTGATTCTAATCGATTAATCAGTTCCTCTCTAGACGCTTCTGAAGAATGTATTACTAGGATTGGTTTCACTCTTGGATCGAGTACTTGAAGGCACAACTGTTGAAACAACCACTCTGGAAAATGTCCAGGAGGAATGTGTTCCAAAGTCAGTTTGTGTTCCATGCAATCACCCCGTGAGCGTTGCAGGTTCTCACGGGGGTTCTTGAAGGATTGGTTTGTTTCAATCTCGACGTGTTAATGCTGCAGCCCCTAAAGCAATGAGGCCGATGGGTGCAAGGAAACTAGGCAAGAGGCCGCTGTCTTCATCACCATCGCAACCTTCGGGAATCAGGCACTCTAGGACTTCAGGACTATGCCATTCATGAACTACTACGAGGGACAAATCATCGCCATCCCATGCGTTTGGCAATTCCAAATTAACTACACCGGAAACATGGGTAGATGAACCATCGTTTTCGGTGTTGACCGGCTCTATATTGATCACCTTTCTAACTACATCTTCATAATAATCCAATCCATTAGACCCATCTGGAAAGTATGCTGAATCTTCAACCACCATAACTCGATGATTCCAAGTGAAATCACTATCGCCAGGAAGTATCGCAGACCATTCGAGGACTCCTGATGAATTGTTTCCGGCCCAAGATATATCTGAAGAATACTCTCCAGATGTTCGAAATTGATTCCTATCTGCAAACATGTCTGCATATTCATCATGCAAATTATCACGCTCATTTGGAGAACTTCCCACCTTCAGGCGATCTCCGTCCATAATGACTGTTGGAGGTGCACGTTCAATTCCAACCGACTCTTTGCATGCTTCTCCATACAAACTTATCCACCTATCATCGCCCTCTTGAGTACCAAATGGGTCTTCTGCTTCGCCGATGAAACGATGGTGTACCAATACCGTTGCCGACTCATCTTCAAGCATATCCATCAAAGCGTGTTCAGAATCGATACAATTGTCACACCACGTGGCAGTGTATACTTCAACAACTTGGATTTCATTCATAATGCCTCCTGCAAGGGCAGGGTTGGTATTATTGGAAGAGTTTGTTTCAAGAGAAAAACCACCTAAAACTCCCTGATTGGGTATATCAGCGGGTGGAACTGCTTGAACTGGTGTCGGTATGAGCAGCATTGCAAAAAGCAAGATGGGGAGTAGTCGTCTCATGGCTACCCTAACATGAACCAGTATCTGAATGATTGGATTCACAGTGCAGCGAATGCAGCAATCGTTCGATCAATATCTTCATCGGTGATATGGAGATGGATAACTGCACGGACCGCTGTTGGTCCAACATCTAGGACGTCGATTCCATGCTTGGATAGTCTTGCCATCATTTCTTTAGCGTCTAAATCGCCATCAATATACACCATATTGGTCTGTACACTTTCCATATCAACAGTGAAACCATCCATGGCATTCACAGCCTCTGCCAACTTTCTGGCACGTGTATGATCTTCTGCCAACCGTTCAATGTGATGGTCAAGAGCAAACAGTCCTCCTGCGGCAATAACTCCTGCTTGACGCATACCTCCTCCAAACATTTTCCTCCATCGATGAGCTCTATTGATGAAATCTGAGGAACCCACAAGAACACTCCCCACAGGTGCACCTAATCCTTTTGATAAGCAAATGGAAATTGAATCATAATCACGTACCATACGAGCAGCGTCGGTTCCAGTTGCAATCACTGCATTGAATAAACGAGCGCCGTCAATATGAGCAACACAGCCGTTGTCATGCGCAACCTTAGCAATTGAATCAAGTATTTCTTGTGGGTAACATGTACCACCGCCTCTATTTGAGGTGTTTTCAACACATACCATTGTTCCATCTGGATAGTGGCCAAGGCTGCCCTCTGCCTTACGGATCGCATTTGCAACATCATCTGGGTTCATGATTCCACGAGTTGCTGGAACTAATGAGATTGAACATCCTGAAAGTGCTGCATATCCGCCTCCCTCGTATTGGTATATGTGGGATGTGGTTTCCGTGATAATTTCATCACCAGGGGAGGTATGTGCCCGAATGGCTACCGCATTTGACATGGTTCCACTTGGAACAAATAAGGCCGCCTCTTTGCCCAACATTTCTGCCAGTCTAATTTGCAATGCCTGTACCGTCGGATCATCACCGAGAACGTCATCTCCTACCGCAGCAGATTCCATAACCGCACGCATTGCTGCAGTGGGCTGAGTAACAGTATCGCTGCGAAGGTCGACTCGACCCGATGGGTACTCGCGCATGTAGATGCGTGGATGCTTGTGTTCAAAGCAGTTTCAGGTGTCCTGTGATAGCATCAATCTCAGATTCACTTGAGGGACCAATGGCAATCACTGTACGTGAACCTGCTGGAATTTGTGTTCTACCTGCATCGCGAATGACGCTGACAGGAAGATAATCCTTGTTGGCTGCCTCAAGTAAATCATCAATTTCTTCTGATGAAGGAGCCTTCAATACAACTTTTTGCTGACCACTTGACATCCAAACTGCCATTTCATCAGGGTATTTCTCTGCTGCTTGCAATGCGGCTTTGACGCTCGCATGGCCCACTTGGGCGGCTATTTTTCCTTTGCCCATCTTTAGTGATTGATCTACCACACAAACCAATTTCACAACTCCTAGGTTGGCTTGGTAAGTTGTGTCGCCACGACGAGGTGCCGTTAATCTATGCAGGAATGAACGCAGTCCCATGTTACCCCGGCGTAACAATGTGGCAAGAATGTCGCGGCGAGAACCTCAAGAATGGTATGATTGTGAGAGCATTATGGCTGAGCAGGTAGAATCATTCCTCTCCGATAATTGCCCGCCCATGGGTATCTACGAAACATTGTACGCATTCAGAGATACATTCGGGAGTTTCATGGGTACAGAAGGTACACACCCATGGTCACAGGGCTTTCCCTTAACTACGCCTTTGGAGAAGTTCGGAGGGCCCTCACTACCATCTAGTGTCGATGTAACTCCTGAGGATAGATTCTACCCAAAAGCATGGGGCCATCCGAATTTACGTCAAGCGATTGTAAACTACTACAACGACCAGTATGGGTCCAAAATTACACCTGAAAATGTCATGATTTTCGCTGGAGGACGTCCTGGTATCTACACTGTAATGGCCTTCCTGAAGAATCATATCAAAGTCAGAATTGGTAATATTGAGTGGCCTGCCTATCTCGACATTTTGACACAAACAGAAACCGAGTATGAGATTGTTCCATTCACCAAAGAGAATAACTTCCATCCTAGCAATGCCGAATACTTCGATCGCTCAGGATTGAATGAGGGCGATGGGCTCATGCCAGTCATCTCCAATCCACAGAACCCTTCAGGCCAGACTCGTTCAGGTGAAGAGCTTCGAGAACTGATTGAGATGGCTGAGCAATCCGGCAATGGGATTTTGCTCGACGAGGCCTACGAAATGTTCCATTCTCCTTCAGTCAGTGGAATTGAGTTCGTTCAAGATCTCGACAATAGCAACGTGTTCATCGCCGGCGCCTGTACAAAGGGGTTGCAAGCACCCGGTATTCGAATTGGGTGGATGATAGCCAGCAAAACAAACATCGAGACTATGGCCAACTACTCGAGTTTCGGTATGGGTGGCGTCAGTCATCCATCGCAACACTATGCGGTTAAACTGCTAGAACCTAACCGTGTCAAGCAGGCTCGCAAGGCTGTTGAGGAGCATTACAGCTGGCAACGTGAGCGTTATGGGAAGGCCTTCGAAGAAATGGGGCTTGGTGTTTACACTGGAAACGGTGGGTTCTATCATTGGCTTGAACTTCCTGAAGGAATGACCAGTGATGGACTGAACAAACGACTTTTCAAGCGAGGTGCTGCAATTCTATGTGCCTCTGACTGTGATATGGCTCGTCCTCATTCAAAGGATCCCAATTATGTCTCACCATATACGAGATTCTTTCGTTTCTCTTTTGGGCCGCTACTACCTGAAACGTTTGAAGCAGATATCCAATTATTCCGTGAAGTGTTTGAAGATTATAGGCTAGAAGTGGTGGGCGGTTAATATGCACATCTCTGGGAAAATTGGAATCCCTGTTGGAATTGTACTGATGCTCCTTGGAGTTGGAATCACCGTTTCTGCATTTGGAACTTGGGAAGAATCAGAAGATATCGAGGCATTTATGACTGAACCTAGTACTGAGATTACCAAGAAATTCATCGATGATGAAGATGATGGATCTGCTGGATGGTACATCATGATTCAGGGGGATTATTTCAAAGATGAAAATGAGAACAATATGACGGATGCTTGTGAAGACCTCAATCTGACCATTACAGATTCAAATGGAAACGATGTCATGGATACATCTGGAACTGTTTACTGTACGATGGATAAACAATATTACATGATACAAGATCTCGATGAGTTACATGTTGATGAAACTGATGAATGGATTATCGTGGGAATCTTTTGCGATTCAGACGATGATGCTGGGATGAAAGGATATTGGCAAAGCGATGAAGCCGGGGGAGGTTGGGTTGAGACTGACCAAAGTGACCGATGCAGAATTGATCAAGAGTATACTATTTCCAACCAAAATTCTACTGAGATGGTTTTGTTTGATCGTGATGCTCAAGTTCAGTTAGAGACGGAAGGATTCATTGCCTTCTGCGGTGGCCTTTGCTGTGCAATTTGTTCACTTCTAATGGTAATTGTAAGTGTCATATCTGGATTTGCAATGAAAGAATCAGATGTCCCAAGTGCTCAGTTTTTCGCAGGGGAATCCCCTAGTATGGTAAGTCCAGCTCCTGTAAGTGGTTCAGGAAGTGAAGTCCCGGGGACATATGCTGGAGGTATTCCTGGAGCGGGGCCAACAGTACTTCCTGAAACTGATGTTACAAGTGAAAATATGGATCTAGACGATGAAATACCTGCTCTAGATCTCAGTAGTTTCAAATCCAATAAAGATGAATCCTAAGCAGATTCAAATGTTTTGAAATTACGTAGTGGTGGACTATAAACGTGTAAATTAATCAAATTTGAATCAGTATCGTTTGATATCCGATGAATATCTGGTTCGTCTGCAGCACATACACCTCCCACAACATATTCTCTCTGCATTTCAGGAGATGCTTTGCCTTCATCATTCAGAGCATATATTGTCTCAGTACACACACCTTCCACGATAAGGAATGCGCAATCCGAGCCTTGGTGATTATGAATTGGAGTATCACATCCTGGCCTCCAAGTAATTGCTACCATCTCATAGTGCTCGGTTTTCTTGATTATATTGCGTTGATAGCTGCCTGTTTCATCATAGCCTATGAATTTCTTGAGAGAGGCAAGATTGATTGACGAGGATTCTAGGCGGGTACCTAGTTCTTGTAGACCTGGTCGGTTATTGAGTGCGTCTAGCCAATGGATTAATTCAGAAATGCCTTTACAAGAGCCAATCAAATCTTCGCGATTGTCTTCACTTAGCGAGACAACCGCGACCATGCAATGCGGAAGATGTGTTAGGAAATAGGTTGACCGGTCATTATCCTATGGAAATGATGAACTCCAGTTTCCTTGGTCGGAGAATATCTTCCTCGTTCATATGCTTGAGATTCAACCCCTCTTTGGCACCCTTCAACGACGAATTGATCTTCTTCCTCAACCTTATCTAAATCAGCACCTGCGCCCAATCCAATTTGATTTTCATCGCCAACAAAACCGTGGTACACAATGCGAGTCTTGTCTACTGATTCGGGTATCACCAAATTTACAGAAAGCCCCCACGGATAAAAGTTCAGCATCAAACCAGGATAGAGCCAGAAATAGTAGGCTGCAATCTTCTTGCCCTCATCTTGGTGCCCTGCAGGTAAATCGAAATGAGGTTCCCCCTCATTTGCAATCCCAATTTGTAGGACTCCACCTTCAAACAGTTCCGTTGTGTATCCATCATAATCGAGTACTTGATGCAAATCACCATGTACGAATGGAATGTGAAATCCTTCCAGATAATTATCAACGTAAAGTGCCCAATTAGCATTTATTTGGTAATCTCTATGTCGGCTTGAATCATGCTTAAAATTTTCAATGGGTAACCACCCTACACGGTCTTCAATCGCAGAAATGAAGGATCCAAAATTTTGCCCAGATATCGAATTGAATAGGATACCTTTCCATTCCTCTAATGGGTATGAACACAAGTCATCTGCCAAGGTCGGGAAATTTTCCACCTCAGAAAATTCTGGCATACTTCGAAAAGTTCCATCCAAATTGAACGTGCGGCCATGATATGCGCATTGCAATCTACGTCCATTAGAAGATTCTGTACAAACCAACATGCCACGATGTGTGCAGACGTTTGAGAGACAGTGAACTGTACCTTCATCCAATGTTAGTAACATCGGTTCACGTAATGGATTGTCGATGGGTTGAGATTTAGATAATTGGCTTACATGTCCGGCGAAATGCCAATGCTCTCTAAATCCTGAAAGGATACTCTTGAATGTGTCTTGATCTGTATAAAATTTGGACGGAAGTGTTTGGGCAACAGTGATGTCTGGATCTATAATTGTCAATATACTCACCTCAAGCCATCACTTGACCAAACCAAATTGTCCTGTGAGTGAATCAATTGACTCTCTGGCACCTGGACCAAGACCAACCACAGTAACTGTACCTGCTGGAATCTCTGTATGTCCTGCGTCACGTACCATGTAAGAAACAATTCCTGCACCTTGAGCAGCGCCAAATAGACGCTTTAATGAATCAAGATTTGGTGCTTCTACGACTATTTTTCGTGCACCATTTTCGCGCCATTTATCAAGGATTTTTGGGCATTCTCTCTTGGCCTTTAATGCACATTCAACCGCAGCATGCCCGCATTGAGCAGCAAGTTTGCCCCTAGACAATTTCAAATCTTTCCGAGTGACAAGAATCATGGTCAATGGTTCATCCTTTCGAGCCATCTAACCATCTCCATCCAATCGGGTAATCTCAGAAAAGGGGTCCTTCTGTTGTTCTTGCGACGCATTCCCATCTGAAATGAACACTTCCCTCGCAACCGTGTCATTTGGTAACTCTTGATGCCATCTACCTGCTTCGTGCCTTCTATGTAACCACAATAGACTATGCAAACTTGGAGCCAACCAAATTGTAAACAGTACATTCCCAAAAGCATGCATTGCATCGAAAATCAAACCAGCGAGAATGAATGTCAGGAAGGCTTCGAATGATTGGTAAATTGCTAATGCTGACATTGAAACTATCCAATCGAAAAGGAAACCCCAAATGAATGCCAATATCGCCATCGGAATTATCCGAACCTTAGTTCCGTCCCAGTTGACAAGTAATGGGCGCAATAAGGCCGAACTACTGCCAACTAGAGCCCATGCAATCGCTTGGTAAAATGTCCATGGCCCATGACCTAACGCCATATTGGATAACAACGCTGTCAGCATTGCAACCGCTGTGGCTCGGCGAGCACCTAAATGGAGTCCAATCATCAGGATGAATAGAGTAACTGGTTGAACATTAGGGAGGGCTGCAAAAAGCACGCGACTAGCGCTTGCAACTGCTGCGAGAAGAGCAATCAATGCGGCCTCTCTACCCAAACGCATTCTGCGATCAACCGAGATAAGGAGGGTACCGAAAAATAACCCTAAGGCTAGAGTTAACCAAACTGCGATTCCACCTGGTGTCGATGCCCAATCGACAATTTCTTGCCAATTCAATTTTTCACCTCCGTTAACTCACCCATTTCTATACGCCAGACTCTACCACCACAGACCTTTGCCCAAGCAGTCAAATCTGGAGAATGGGATGTTATGACAACTGCACAACCACTCTGCCTCTTATGATTAATTTGGGCCAGTAAGTGAGATAATGTCTGATCATCTAAACCATGATCGATTTCATCGAGAAGAAGTATAGGTGGAGATTTCATGAAGAGCGGCAATAAAGAAAGTCTTCTCCGTTCTCCTGTGGACAAATCATGAACTGGTGTATCCATCGAAAGGTGTGACAAACCCAATTCACCTAGAAGAGATGATTGAAGAGATTCCAATTCTGCAGCTCTTCCTGTAACAGATGTATCTTCTTCCAAGAGAGAATTTTCGTAAAGTATTGGATGCTGTAAAATCAACTCCTCTTTGACCGTCATTCCAAGAAGTCGGCGATCAGGAGATGTAGGCAACCAAGGAAGTCCAGCATCACTAGACCATTCCCTCAATAATGTGGTTTTACCACTTCCATTTGCTCCTTGAACTAATACCAAATCACCAGACCTTACTGGCTTGAGATTGTGTGAGAAGAGATCATTTTGCGGAGGTGTACCGACTTCCTCTCCTCTATCAACCCATACAGATGGATAGTCATGTGGTTGCTCGTTTTTCCCAATCTCCATCTCTATATCTGCGATTCGTGCCCATCGCGCATGCCGATGAGCAACCACAATGACTAGACCACCTCTTGCACGATGCTTGACTACTGCTTTACCCAACTGAATGAATCCCTCTTCGTCTAGATGGACATCTGCTTCATCAAGTAACCAAACTGGTTGAGCGCGATCTAAATGGGCGGCAAGAAGCAATCTCTGCTGTTCACCATCAGACAAATGTTCTGGTTTCGAATCCAATTTATCCAGTAAACGCCATTCACGCAGACTTTCAAGCATTTCTTGTTGACTCCATGGACCTGATAATCTACGGGCGATGTTGAACTCGCGTTGTACGGATTCTGCGATCCCATGACGATCTGGGTCTTGCGGTATCCAGCATGAAATAGCATCTTCGAATGGACCTTCGGAGATATCAACTTCACCAAGGATGGGGTGCCCGGAGAGCTGTGCTTTCCCATGTACTGTGACAGGATGTTGCCATGGAGACACTCCTGCAATCAATCGTAGGAGTGATGACTTCCCACTTCCTGAAGGGCCCCGTAAAAGAACAATGTTTCCCCCCTTTAGTAACTGC
The DNA here is from genome assembly GCA_002722595.1 of Methanobacteriota archaeon. Taxonomy (GTDB): domain Archaea; phylum Thermoplasmatota; class Poseidoniia; order Poseidoniales; family Thalassarchaeaceae; genus MGIIb-P. Next base: position 12,334 of record PBMO01000011.1, read on the forward strand.
TTGTGACGACCGATTGGACGGCCTTCTGGAAGTCGTATTTCAATATCCAATCCCAATTGAACGGAATCTGAAAAATTGTGGGGGTGAATACCATCTTCACGAATTTCCTCGCCCAAAGCGAATTGCCAAGTTCTGCGGAAAATTCCATGCCTCCATCTTCTTGGGGCGAGGAGGCCTCTGGATTGAACTGCGTCGCCAAGATCATGGGCATGGTCGAGTGAATCTGCTAACCAACCCGGCCAAATTGATGCCCTTGTTCGCAGGTTTTTGATTCTAGAATCACTCTCAACGAAACCACGTTCCTCAAGTGTTTCCAAACGCCATTTTGCACTTTCTTCAAGCCTTGGTACAAGACGTAGTGCTATGGCCAACGAAACACCAAGGCGGGGTAGGAACCACTCGAAGGAACGAACGACATCAGAAGGTGGAACCGACCACGTAAGTATCTGCATTCCAAGTAAAGCGGTCACCAATTTAGAAATCAGTAATATGATGTCAAGCCAATTCTCAGTACCACTGAAATAAAGAAGGATTAATCCATACAATATTGACAATGGAAGCCATACTCTAACCCATTTGAAAATTGTCAAAAATCCAACCATTAGTACCGACCAAAAAACCAGAAATACGCCCCATGCAATCAGATATTGAGTATCTAAAAGCAGAGGAAATACAATGACCAATATCAAAAATGGTAGACGTGAAAAACGAGGAGGTCCAAGTCTGGCCGCCTTCTCACCTTGCCAACCCCAGACCGAAATTAGAATCGCCTCCTATGGAGGCGAACTGATAATTCGGACTTTGAGTATTGACCTTGTCAATACTCGCCTTTGTCAAAGTGCCAATCAATTTGATCGCCTGATTGAATCACCTGTTCAGCAATTCCAACAGCTCCATATCCGCCATTCAAATCGTATGTCCACCAATAATCACTAGAACCGCCAACTGCGGCCCCAATATCACTCAAAAATGAGCCGAGAATCATGTTCTCAATATCATACTGGAAGTTCATTTCATCGAGTGCTTGAATAGTAACATCTTCAACAGTGAAGCCCACTTCAGTATCAACAATTGACACCATTACACAGTAGCTCTCATCGGGTACCGGAGATATGTACCAAACAGCACCCGTAGAGTTCAATCGTACTTCCCCTTCTTCACAATTCGTTGGAGAAAAATCTTGAGGGAAATGGAATGCTACTAGTGCCTCATTATCACCAATTTGTTCTTCTAATTGTGGGACTATTTCGGCTATTCGAATACGGCCACTTGAATCTTCTATTGGATTATCGACAACCTGTGAATTGTACAGAGTTGTTGCCATACCGAGGCCAAGAATAATCATGAATATTGCACCGATTACTGCCAAGCGCCGAGTGTCAGAACGGGGAGAGGATTGCGCGACTATTGCAAGCAACAAGGCGCCGAAAAATGGCAGAAGAATTACGCCTAGAGAATTATTCGATTCTGAGGATACCTGGACCTCATTCTCTTCAGTAGATACTCCAAGGGTGAAATCGGCTCTTGCTTCAATCGAATTGAAATCATGAGAATTGTATCTTACTTCAACCCAAGATGCGTCATTGGCTACCGCATGAACTGTACCATCTGAACCACATCCTGCAGTCACCCATCCCGATTGTTCAGGTAACCAGGTAACACTGATTGTATCCGTTGTAATCAACCATGATCCTGAGGCCGTATTTTGCGGGAAACATGTCACACTAATTGTGCCTGTAACGTGACTCAATTCTATTGTGCGAATCTCTCCAGTTACACTGGAAACTGGTAATTGCTTTGATTCGACCATAGACCCATTAATTTCCTCGTAAAAAATCGCTTTTTCTATACCAGCAAATACGTATTGTTCCACTCCATAGTTTCCTGCATTTGATGTAGCCGTACCAGAACTATGTGGTATAGATTCAATCAAGAATGGTGCACCATTTTCATCCCAATCAACTCTGATGATTCTTGATTCACCTTCCCCTAAAATATGCGTGATTATTCCAAGTGAAGGGTGGTACCAAGGTGTCGATCTTATCTTCCATGAACCAGATAGATTCGCTAATTCTACGATGTCAATTTCTTCAACAAGACTTGAATTAACATCATAACGGATGATATGCCCACTTTCGGTTCCTTGTAACCAACCTAGATTTGATGGTAAGGCTGAGGAACCCTCCCACCACATTCCTAAATTTGCTCGATATGTGAGCAGATTGCTGTCATGATGCTGATTCAATACCGTCCCATTTAGTGCACAGACATGTATTACTCCTGTCTCTGTCGGCCAAATTATTTGTCCACTACCAAGATATATGCCCTCACCTGTGATTCCCCACAATGGAGCGGGTGTGCTAATGTTCCACAATTCTTCACCTGTGACTAAATCATGTGATGTAAGTAATCCAGATGTCCATCCTGTGACAACAGTGTGATGATTTGAAACACACCCCCCTCCGGATTCAGGGCCAACGTACATCAATGGAGAGATCTCAAAATTGAAATTATTACCAACATGGGTTGTTCGCCAAACTTCGTCTCCAGTATCTGCACGGAATGCAATCATTGTTGGATCGATACCCACACTTGATTTGCCACCTCCTTTGACTACAACTAATCCTTCACTGACCAATGGGGCGGTTGAGATGAAGCCAATGTTTGCACTCGCATTCCATTGAACATCAGGGAGCACAAGTGGTTCATCTGAATCTTGACCTTGACTGGCTTGTGTGGGTTGACTTGCAATTAGAAACAACAACAACACAAGTAGTGCACGTCGCATCATAGCGACCTCTCAATTTGTTTCTTCAATTCTGCAGAGACTGCTTTGCCATCTGCTGCACCACCCAGTTTGCCCATGACAACACCCATCAATGGGCCCATGGCAGCCATTCCACGTTCTGCAACGAAATCTGCACGCTCTTTGAGTACTTCCGAAACTGCCAACTCTACAACACCAGTATCTGCTGGGACAAACCCAAGATTTGCTGCCTCATCTTTCATCCATTCGCAAAGATTGTTGATATCTTCAANCTGAGCACTTGCAACCAATGGCTCAACTCCTTCTCGAGTGATTTCTCCAGATTCACGCAAATGAATTGCAACTGCAAGTGCATTGATCTTTGCCACACCGTNATCAAGTAGGGCACTTGCCCATGCCTTGGTTGGTAATTCCAACTGCCCAGAAATNCCTTCCACAAAATAATCGTCAAGTTCGCCTGCCACTAGTGCGTTAATCTGGTTTTCAGAAAGATCAGATGATTTGAGTCGATTGATTCTTTCATCCCTAGATAATGGTAGATTTGATTTGATTTTCTCCCACAGTGTCGATTCGATAGTGGAGGTAGGAACATCTGTTTCAGGATACATTCGGGCCCCTCCCGGAAGTGGACGAAGNGCCGTAGTAGTGCCATCCTCTGGAGAACCCTTGCGAATTACGACATTGCGAACTTCTTGGGGTATGCGGTGAAATGCTAAGCAAGCGCGAGAATGGACTGCTTCCAAAGCGAGTTGAGCTTGCCATTTTGGTGCAACGCAAAGGACGAAACATTCTCCTAGAGCATCTACACAATTTTTTGTTTCAACATCTGTTATACCGTAGGCTGGAAGCTCATCTGAATGGAATATGCCTTTGACACCTGCAAGTTTGGCTGCACTTGCAAGTTCTCTACCAAGGCGAGGTAATTGCGCCCCTTCANTATCAAGTGTTTTTGTACCAAGATAACCTGAAAAACCATTCAACGGAAGTGCCAATACGACTGCTCCTGCTTCAAGGGATTCTGCAACCATTTTCGATTCACATNCCTTGAATAAATCTGTTACATCTTGAATCTCAAAGGGTATTTTTGTTGCTACTAAATCTCGCACATTTGCTTCAACATCTGAATCATCTGAATCGCGATGAGGAGGTAATGGAGGAGCGCCAATGGAATCTCTCAACTCATTTGCTAAACGATAGAAATGAAGTTGCCTCGCCATCTCCAAGCGGATGATTCGAGGTATCCACTCAAGGTCTTGGCAACCTTTGATCTCTACACGATCACCCGCTCCTATGCTGACGTTCAAATCTTGTCGAATAGANCCCAGTCCACGTCTAACTCTGCGTGTATCTCGTAGCAATGTTCCAAGAGCAAGTGCGGTTTCCTTTGCATGTTCNGGTGTCTTGACATCAGGGGCTGTTGCAATTTCAACCAAGGGTATACCAAGCCTATCTAGTGTGTAAAAGACCTGTTCTCCATCTGACACAGATTTAGTATCCAATTTCCTCGCACTATCTTCTTCAAGGCATATGACATCTATGCCAACAGAGCCTGTTGGCGTGGAAATACTTCCATGTGTAGCAACAAGTGTTGTGCGCTGAAAACCACTGGTATTCGATCCATCGACAACCGTTTTCCGCATTGCTTGAAGGGCACCAACTGGTTTTGCATTCATCATTGCAGAGATGGTCAGAGCCACATTTACCGCATCTTGATCATGCTTCAATGGAGGGGCTTCGTCAAGCTCAATCAAACCCGAATTAGGTGACTGATAGTACACAAATGANCGATTTCNTCGCTGCTCAAATCGTGCGGCTACATCAATCTGGCCACTTTCTCCTCTTGCAGCCCTTAAGCGTCTGTGAGCACTATTCCACATGGCTTGAATTTCATCAATACCATGGTCATAAAGCGTACTGGCCTCCCGNGAATGCAATTTACCTGTAGCCAATTGCTGGTGNATTTCCAAACCACACATGAAACCAAGAGATTCTGGATTGAGACTGTTGGCGTCCCCAACCTCACCCGGTACCTCCTCGGCCATGATGGTCGCCACAACGCTGCCCCCTAAAGGGGCAGCGGAGATATAATCAGACTAATTGCCATACTCCTGGTTTAGGTTGATAGATGGTCCCACGAGTACTCAATGTACTCAGAATCCTATCTACTGTGTCTTCATCAAAGCCTTGATCTGCACCACGATTGTATACTTCAAGAGTGGTACATTCTCCTCCATTCTCACGGATGAGGTTTCTTACGATTCCACCAATGCCTCTTTCTGCACTTTGCTGACGAGCTGGTACGCCTGAATGATCTGTTGTGTTCAACTCGGCTGCATTTCCAAGATAACGCATGGATTTATCCATNGCGACAGCAAAATTGGCATCATCTTTGGTGACTTCATTCCTGAGATGAATTCGAGCCATTGCTTCAGATAATCGGAGGGTTGATTCTACTGCTCTCGCTGTTAAACTGATTCCTGCTTCATCAGTCCCTCCTCTTTCCCATTTCTGACGTTGCTCGTTGTAATAACCGACAAGTATATCTGAAACTGAGTCGTCACTTGAGGGGTGGAAATTTCTCTTTGCATAAGCAACATATTTCTTGAGGAAATCTGCTGTAATTATTTCTTCACCATCTTGGTTTCTGGAGTAAATCTTTGACTTTTCCAACTCTACTGGNTCAACTTCCTGTCCAGTTTCAATCAGGTGCTCTGGAAGCCCTGTTCTCTTTACGGATACTATGTGGTGNCCAATCTTTAGGTCACGTGACTCAATGACATCGTCACGCATTAACCACACTAAATCGAATCGACTAATCATTGCAGGTGGGAGATTTATTTGTTGATGGATATATGTAGATGGGCGATCAATTTCTACTGGTACGAATTTTCCTGCCGATGGGTTTGCTGCAGCCAATACAGCACAACGAGTTGGCATAGTAGCACTTATTCCTGCTTTATTGATACTGATTCTTTGCTGTTCCATTGCTTCGTGCATNGAGCCCTGATCTTCCTTTGTCATCTTGTCAAATTCGTCAACTGCACATAATCCTTGATCCGATAAGACAAGGGCTCCTGCTTCTAATGAGAATCTTCCATCCTGAAATGAATCTTTGACTGCTGCTGCAGTCAAACCAGCNGCACTTGTTCCACCNCCAGAGGTGAAGCGCCCTCGTGGTGAAATGAGGTGCATATATGACAAAAGCTGTGATTTTGCTACTCCAGGATCACCCAATAGCAGTATGTGAATATCCCCTCGAGTTCTTGTGCCATCTCGATAACGACGTGCNACGCCACCGAAAAGTTGCATCAAGAGAGTCTGCTTGATTCGATTCATTATCGGNTCTCCTACGATAATTGAGGGTGCTATTGAACGAACAAATAATTCAAGGATATCATCTCTCTTTGATATATTTTCAATTTCCTTGATTTCCTCTGGGCTAACATCGATTTCTTCTAATGGAACGGTTTTTCTTTCACTAGAATGAAGGGAGATATAAACATCAAACATTGGAGTCTTATTTCCCGCTCGCTTGAGTGTCCTCACGTACGGTATNCCATTGACTCGAACTCTTTCTCCTGGTATGTGCTTGCCCGCCAATTCAGCCTCGGCAAGTACACTGAAACGAGTAGGTTGTGAGCCGGGTTTCACATTCTCNGGCAATTCTTGAACTTCGATCCATTGATTGTCAATCATTGTTGATTCATCGTGTCTAAGATTAAATCGGGTTTGACGGGGTGCTGTGCGACCGCATCCTCCATCAGTGTCTGGACATTCCAATGGTTCTATCAACTCTAATTCATCATATTGTGCGATTTCAATTTGGTGTCCACATGTTGTGCAGGTAAACGTACCATTGTAAATTCTAGGCTTGAGTTCGCTGATTTTTGTAATCATTACCTCAGAAGACGTGAATTTTTCGATTTGTTCACTACTAATTTCTCGCAANTTTTTCAGTGAATCGGGAGGTAAACGGACNATTCTGACATGAGGGTCAGCATCGTATCCAGATTCTCTGCACATTACAGATAGGGTCCTATTTGCACCTCTAATGACAGACCTAGGGTTTTCTAAAACCATTAGAGCGAACGCAGGATCCCATGCTTCAATCGAAGGGAAATCGATGTCAAGGGACATTTCTTTTGGCCATGAGGCTGCGAGAGTGGAAATATCGCTGGTGAAATTCTCCTCAAAGAAAGACCGCCAACGAGCGCCAGAGTCTTGAACATGCATCACCATTTCTCATTCACCTCCCGCGCGGGCGATGGAAGCGGTTGCCCGAGTCCCATTAACTTAGTGGAAGAAACCGTGTACCCCCCTCAATTTCCAGTGGAAAAATAACCTCTCGATTCTTGCAAAAAAGTCAGATGGCATTTCCTATGGAGTTTGGTTCAATTGAATTTCTAACTTTTTCAAAGATAATGCCTTTCAACGGCCGAGTAGACGCCGGGAATATGGAATATACAAAATCAGGTAGTGATCTCTTTGTCAGACTTGACCCTGGTGAAGAAATTCATTCAACATTACAACAACTAGTAAATGACATTGGAATTGATGCTGCAGCAATCACTAGTGGAATAGGTAGAACCCGTGACAATCAATATGGTTACATGAATGAGGAAGGCGTTTACATACGCCGACTATTGGAACCACCATCTGAATTGGTGAGTCTATCAGGAAATATTGCAAGAACAGAAGATGGTGGTGCATTTACTCACATCCATTGTTGTTGGTCTGATGATGACGATGCTGTATATGCTGGGCATATGTTCCAATCAGTGGTACATGTGGTGGCAGAAATACACATCAGGATTATGGATCATGCAATGATGACACGTTGTCCTCTTGCTGATGTTGAATTATTAGGTCTGCAATTTTCTAATGAATAATCTGAATATTGGGGTGTATGGTGATGCGGGTACTGTTTGCTCATGGATTTGAAGGGGCACCAAATGGTGGAAAACCAACTTACATGATGGAGCAATTGGGATGGGATGTTGTCGCACCGGTTATGTCCAGTAAGGGATGGAATATCGAACAAGAAACCAATGTGTTACTCGATTATATCGATGATCCTGATATCGAACCCTTTGACCTAATTGCGGGTTCATCCATGGGTGGTTTAGCTGCTGCTAATGCGAGTGCACTGCGCCCAGATGTTGACTTTGCTGTGCTACTTATTGCCCCGGCATTTGGATTGGATGAAATGTGGAGAAATCGATTGACTGTGGAAGAAATGCGTGTGTGGGAAATTTCTGGCCGGAGAATGTATCAAGGGTTTGAGCTGAATATCCGTCTAGGTTGGGACTTCATGGTAACTGCAGAAGAAATGTCGTGGCCAAATCTCAATCACCCAACAATAATTCTACACGGAACTGAAGATGATGTTGTTCCTATTGAAAACTCGCGGAAGGTATTGAATAATCAATCAAATGTAATTCAACTAATTGAGATTGAAGATGGTCATCGTATGCAAAAATCTACGGAATATTTCGAGCCATCTGCTCGACAATGTCTAGATGTGCTCAAAACATAACTAGGCCGAGATCTAGTCGCCACTTGCCGATTTCAGTAATGGTGCCTGAACCCCAACTGTAGACATCAAAAGTGGTGTGACTTGCCTTACCTGTTGAGATACTCAGATTGATTTCTCCACTGCAACCAGCATACTCTTCTGCGGCTGAAGGAATACCCAATTCATTTACGCGTTGACTGGAAGGGTTTCCATTAACATCGGATAAGACAACAGCTGTACCCATCACAAGAGTTGCATCGCCAGCCCAAGCAGTATATGACGGGACTTCTGTTTTGTAATTCATCATATACACATATTTCAATTCGTGATCGAACTCTGCTAAATCGTGATCAATTCCCATACGAATACCTGTGAAGTTTTCCAGATGAGCCTCATCTGACACTGTTGACAACATCACAAGGTCACCCATTGCATGGCCACCAATTTTGGCAATGCCTAATGATTGATTATGAATCTCAGAAAGCACGTTTGCCCCATCTACATTCTCTGCAAGGATGACCACCGCATCACAGTTGGAAAGTGCAGAAATCTCTGACGAGAAATCGCTGGTACCTATTGAGAAAGATTGGACTGAACATGTGCTACTGAGAGCTGATTCGAGACCATTTGCGATTGCAGTGTGATCCTTACCATCATCATGCAATATCGCCACATTAGAATATCCTCCGTTTGAGATGTAAGCAGATATCGCAGATACATGATGTTCCTGACCGGGGGCTACTCGCCAAAGATATCCATAATCACTGGGTAGACAGCCGATGTCACAACCATCCCATGCGGAATCAATTGCTTCATCTGAAAACATTGCGAAAGAAATCATACTGACTTTGTTCGATTCTGCAATGGGTAGAGCACCTAGGGCCTCTTCAGTTGAATGAGGGCCAATGACACCCATGACACCGGCATTTACCAGTGCCTGCATAGCGCTAGCAGCGCCGCTTTCAGTTGATTGAGTGTCTGCTACAGTAAGACTGAAACACATCCCTCTCTGGTTGATATTCAATAGTTCGACTCCCAATTGAACACCATTTTCTTCGCCCAATGCGTAGGCTGAATGAATCCCTGTTCGTGGACTGAGCATGCCGATAACCATTGGTGAAGCAGAGGCGCGACATTGGGAGGAAATACCATCCCAAACACTCCAATATCCCATTTCTTCAACCGAGAGATCCATTAGGCCGTCATTGTCCTTATCTCCGTCATCTTGGTACTGCACCAAATCAAACATCATTGCAGGGGTGTTGCCTTTTGCATCAAATGTAATCGTGCCTCCAATACCTGCATAATTGTCTCCGATAGTTGGTATTGCTGCATTGATATCACTACCTGTGCTAGACCCTGCCTGGATAACTGCTTGAACAAGAATCATAGCAGCATCATATGATGGGCCCGCATGCGAAGGTGCATCAGAACCGTATGATGCTAGATAATCAGAATCAAACTGATTTTGCAATGGGGAGGTCCATTCTGTCGACATGTTTGCCCCAACAACACCAAGTAACTTTTCTCGAACTTGGGCCGGAACCAATTCAGGGAATTCTGCATAAGCAGATTGGTGAGATATCACCACTCTTGCTTCTGACATGGAATCCTTGATTTTTGGAATCAAACGTGCTGTGTCTGTGTCATCTGCAGCGATAACGGCATGTTCACAGCCTGCATTGACTGCATCATTACGAACTGAAGTCAATTCTGCATCTGTCGGATTTGTAGGGAATGAAAGGGTTGCACAAATTGCACCGGATGTGTAAACTGCAGAATATGTTGATGCAAACGAACGACCAAATCCATTGTCAACATGAATCATTGCAACGTTGTTCAGTTCGTATACATTGGACCACATTGATGCAGCATTGGCATCATCAGAGTCACTTGGAACAACCCGCCATACCAAACCATCATCGTTGATTTCATCTAATCCACCACTGGTGATGAATGGAGTGATTATAGGAATCTGATGTTCGATTGGTTTAGCAACACCATTCTGTATAATACCCATGTTTGAGCCACCAATGATTCCTGAAACACCATCTCCTTCGATTAGCGACCAAGTGGCCACATTTGCCTTAGATCCGACTGATTCAGTATCATAGTACACAACTGAAAAATCGTATGCACTCTGAGCTGAATTGATATCATCAATTGCCATTTGAACTGCATTTTCTAATCCCTCTGATAAATGTGAATTGTCACCCGTACGAGGAGTTAGAAGACCAATCTTTACCTCAGTAACAGTGCCGGTGAAAACCTCGCATCCTGTTTCATCAACAGTAATCCCTGATGGTG
>PBMO01000012.1 GCA_002722595.1 Methanobacteriota archaeon
GCGGCCTTCTTGCGAGTGTTGGCCTTTGTGGATTTTTCATTACTGCTTTGATGTTGGTTTCAACGTCTGTTCGGGTAATTTTTGGTCGGGCCTCCGATGATGAGTTGGATTCTCTAGATGATTAGAGATTTTCTTTGGCAAAATTGACTGCGTTGTGGAATATTGCCATTCCTTCGCCCTCGCCATGCTCTGGCATTTCGCGCGTCCAAGTAGCACCCAACCATGTACTGTGATTTGCTTCTGGGTGTGGCATTAGGCCAAACACGCGACCTGTTGGGTCACATACACCTGCAATGTTTCTCATACTTGCATTGGGGCATATAGGGAATGGGAGTGGTTCATCGCCTGCACTTGGATATTCATGCATTGGGTCGACGTAGCGAACCACGAGTTGGCCATTTTCAGCCCATTGATCGAGATTTTTGTCGATGGTTGTGACAAATTTACCTTCTCCATGTCTTACTGGCACACGGATTCGTTCGAGGCCTTTCGTCCAAACACATGGACTGTTTGGATCGAATTCAAGATGAACCCATCTGTCCTCATAGTGCCCAGTATTGTTGAGTGTGAGGCTGGCTGTTTGGGTCAAACTAACATCCTCATCACCTGGAAGTAAGCCCATTTTTACTAGAACTTGGAAGCCATTGCAAATTCCAATTACCAATTTACCTGATTTTACAAAATCTTGGACCATGTCTCTAATTCCAAAGCGTAATCTGTTGCCAAGTAGTCGTCCACTGCCCAAGTGATCTCCAAAGGAAAATCCACCAGGAACGGCCATGATGTGATAATCTGCAAGGCTTTTATCACCATTCACCAATTCATTGACATGTATCCTATCGGCTTCTGCTCCGGCCATTTCGAATACCGCTTTGGTTTCGTGGTCGCAATTTATTCCAAAACCATAGAGTACAGCTACCCGTACATCTTGTGGCATCTCTATACACCCCCTCCCATGTGTAACGTCCCTTTCCATGAAGAAAGGAGATCTGTTAATTTTGCAGTGAGGATATTCTCGCCCCCTCGCTTGATTGTGAGTTCAGATTTATTGTCTACTTGGCCCAATTTAACGAGGCAGTGATTAGCCATTATTGTGGCAAACTTCTCTGTGTTTGCGGGGGAAACTGTAACGACTATGCGGCCCAGTGATTCTCCAAAGAGTGCAGCCCAATTATCTACATCACCAATTCCATCTAAGTCAATTGTTGTTCCTCCATCGCAACCGAAACAGCATTCTGCAATTGCGGTGGCAAGTCCGCCATCACTACAATCATGGGCGCTTCGGACCAGTTCCTCATCCATCGCTTTTGTTAATGCGCGGTAAAGGGCGAGATTTCGTTCCGTATCAATTTGTGGTGCATCGTTTCCGATGCCCCCTCCTGTTTCCTCAGATAACATAAAATTGAGTTCGCTAGCACCTAATTCTTGATGTGTTTCTCCAAGAAGATAGATTGTGTCGCCTTTATCTTTAAAGTCGCTAGATACTGCTTTTCTAACATCTTGATGGTCGCCGAGAAGAGTGTAGAGAAGAGTGGGTGGGATGCTGATCTTTTTGCCATCTAATTTTGCGTCATTTTTCATTGAATCTTTGCCTGAAATGCAAGGGAGGTTGTATGCCCTGCACACATCATCTAAGGCTTGGTTGCTACGCACAAGTTGTGCTAATTTGTATTGGCCGTCGGGTGTTTTTTCACTCTCTATTGGATCTGGCCAACAGAAATTATCTAGTCCGGCGATTTTGTCAAGATTCACTCCAACACAAACCGCATTTCGAACCGCTTCATCTATGCTAGCTGCAGTCATTGCATATGCATCTATATCAGAATACCTTGGTACAATCCCACATGATATGACTGCGCCACGGGTATTGCCCATTATTGGAGCTATTACTGCAGCATCACCTGGTGCATCGTGATTTACTCCACAGAATGGTTTGATGACTGACTGTGCGATGACTTCGTGGTCATATTGGCGGACCCACCACTCTTTGCTTGCTATGTTTGGTCTTGCCAATAATCTCGAGAGTATTTGTCCCATTTGTTTTGGGTTGGACTTGGGGTAATTGGGCTCTTCATTTATGGGTGGTATCCATTCACTCTTCAGATTCAATTGAGGGCAACCATCATGCATGAAATTCATTGGTAAATGGGCGACTGTCTTTTCGCCGTGTTTCACGATGAATGCTCCACTATCTGTGAATGTACCAACTTGTGTCGCTTCGACCTCGTGGAGATTAGCTAATGCCTCAAATGCAGGTACATCCTCGTGCCGTACGCCTACTGTCATTCGCTCTTGGCTTTCAGAAACTAGTATTTCCCATGGAGAAAGTCCTGGTTGTTTGAGTGGTACAACTGCAAGATCTAGTTCTGCACCACCAGTTAATTCAGCCATCTCGCCGACACTGCTCGAAAGGCCCCCTGCTCCGTTGTCAGTGATGACTTGGATTAGTCCCGCATCCCTAGCTTCTAGGACCATGTCAATCATCTTCTTCTGGGTGATAGGGTCTCCAATTTGCACTGCGCTGCTTGGGCTTTCTTCCGTCAGTTCAAGACTTGAAAATGTGGCTCCGTGGATGCCGTCGCTTCCAACTTTCCCACCCAACATATACACTATGTCTCCTGGAGTGGGGGTCTTGTCGTGACTTTCTCTGCCGTCTGGTAATTTACGCGGCATGGTCCCGACCGTTCCAGCATAAACAAGGGGTTTTCCAATGAATCTGTCATCAAATACAATGGCGCCGTTAACTGTTGGAATTCCCGATTCGTTGCCACCTGTTCGGATCCCTGCATGCACTCCTCTCAGAACGCGGGATGGGTGGAAAAGGCCCCCTGGTAAATCTCCACTATAATCTGGTGGACCAAAGCAAAAAACGTCCGTGTTTGCAATAGGACGTGCGCCTAAACCCGTACCCAATATATCTCGATTAACTCCCACTATGCCGGTCATCGCACCACCAAATGGGTCCAATGCGCTGGGAGAATTGTGTGTCTCTGCCTTGATGCATAGGCTCCATTCCTTCGTCCACTCAATAACTCCAGAGTTGTCATGGAATACACTCAGAAGCCAATCTACATCTTCTTGCATATCGTGGGTCGGTTGCATGATGTGGGTTTTGAATAATGAGTCAATTTCGGTCTCTTCGTTGGTTACTGTATCATTGTGGTGAATCTTAGCGGCGAAGATTTTGTGGCTACAGTGTTCTGACCATGTTTGGGCTAAGCATTCTAATTCGACATCTGTAGGAGCTTCTGCTGGCAACCCCAAAGTTTCTCTAGTGGCCTGTATTTGAGGATCTCGATAGTGTGCTTGAATGGCTTTCATCTCTTCTAAATTTAAGGCCAAGAGTCCTTCGTCAGAAATTTGCATTAGTTTTTGGTCGTCTACTTCTAAATCAATTGTTACTGGTTGGGTGAATTCTATTGCTGGTCGTTCTGGATATGGGAGTTGGGGCCATATGGCTTGTTTGCATAAATCAGGGGTCGCCATGGCTGCACGTTCAATCATTGGATTATGCAATATATTAGCCAGCCATTTGTAATCTAACCCATCAGGTAGTCCCCAAAATAGGTAAGTCATGGTGGTAGAAATCTCAGCGCCATCCAAATTGGGAAATAGGGTGTGGAGGCCGTCTAATGCGGCTTGGGCTGCATTGTCCGTAACACCTGGTTTGAAGCCTACCATAATCGCTAATTGGGGCTTGCCTGGATATGTTGTTGAGTCGTCGAGGAGGCTTTTATTGACTGTGCCTGTCTCAATTATCGGGTCGGTGAATAAATCTTGGAGGCTGTGTAATAATTGATCAGGGGTGAGGTTTGCTTTGACTTGGTAGCCTGTTATTGAACGAATCTTTTCCACGAATAAGGAATGGTCAGCAGCAAGCATTTCTTTGATACTCTCGCCCCTTGTATCTTGTAGACCAGGGAGGTCACGAGGTGTAACTTCGATGAGATGTACCGGTACTTGCCCCAAAAGCCTCCCCCTTTGAAGGGTCGGCTTTAGACGACCGTCCTTGAATAAACCGGAGNGNGGTGGTCAATTCCGGAGTTGTTCTGCAAGGAATTTTCCNGTGTAACTGTTCGGGTTNTTTGCTACATCTTCTGGTGTTCCTTCTGCCACCAATTTGCCTCCCTCGTCNCCTCCTTCTGGTCCTAGGTCAATCACCCAATCGGAGCTTTTCACAACATCCAAATTGTGTTCAATAATGACGACAGTGTGGCCATTCTCTCGTATTCTAAGCAACACTTTGATCAGTTGATTTACGTCTGCCATGGAAAGGCCGGTTGTTGGTTCGTCGAGGACATATACTGTTGGCCGGTGGGCTGGGCGATGGAGTTCGGTTGCCAACTTAACGCGTTGTGCCTCACCTCCTGAGAGTGTTGTTGCTGGTTGGCCAAGGCGTATGTAGCCCAATCCTACATCTTCAAGAGTTTTCAAAATACGGTGGATTTTTCTTTGATTGGAGAAGAAGTCTGCTGCCTCTGAAACGCTCATTCCCAATATGTCGGAAATTGTTCTTCCTTTCCAAGATACTTCGAGAGTTTCACGAGTATATCTTGCTCCTTTACAAATCTCGCAAGTGACCCAGACATCTGGAAGGAAGTTCATCTCCAATTTGATTGAGCCTCCCCCCTTACATGCTTCACAACGCCCGCCTTTTACGTTGAATGAAAAATGGCCAGGGGCGTATCCTCGCTCTCTTGAGAGAGATGTTTCTGAAAATAATTGGCGGATTGGTGTGAATACACCAGTATATGTGGCGGGATTAGAACGTGGTGTTCGGCCAATTGGTGCTTGATCGATTACTATTGTTTTATCAAGTTCTTCATGACCTGTAAGGGATTGGATTGGTCCGGGTGCCGTTTCAGTACCATTCAAATCACGTTGAAGGGTTGGGGCGAGGGTCCCAGTAACTAGGCTACTTTTACCACTACCTGATACTCCTGTAACTGCGACCATACAACCCAATGGAATGTCGACGTCTAAATGGTCGAGGTTGTTTAAACGGGCACCCCGAATTTCTATTCTTGCAGTAGTGGGGGTGGTTCTTGAGGGTGGTATTGGAATATTTCGGCGCCCGGATAAATAGGCCCCTGTAATGCTTGACTCAGAGGCGAGGAGGTGTTCGAGGGTTCCGTTTGCAACTATTTTGCCCCCCTCTTTTCCTGCACCGGGTCCTATGTCTACCAGCCAATCTGCCTGACGTAGGGTTGCTTCATCGTGTTCGACTACGATTAGTGTGTTCCCTAAATCGCAAAGTTCCCTCAGGGTGGCCAATAGACGGTCGTTATCACGACTATGTAATCCAATACTTGGCTCGTCAAGCACATACATCACTCCTGTTAACTGTGTGCCAATTTGTGTTGCGAGGCGAATTCTTTGGCTTTCGCCGCCTGATAATGTATTGGCCCGCCTATCTAAAGTTAGGTAATCTAACCCGACTTGGGCAAGAAAACGTAATCTATTGCCAATCTCTTTGATGATCTCTCTACCGATGAATTGTTCCCGTTCAGTCAATTGCCTAGCATCTAGATTGTTTGGAGGGATTCTATCTATTGCTTCCCAAAATGAAGTGTCAACATCTCCAGTTGACCAAATTTGGGTGATTGCTAGAGCTTCAAGTATACTCGATGCGTTGAATGTGGGGAGATTTACACCCCCTACGAAGACCCCTCTTACTGCTGGATTGAGTTTCGCGCCATTGCATGAAAGACATGGTTCGTCCGTCATGTATGACAATAATCGATTGCGTGTTCGGTCGCTCGTAGTTTCTGTGAAGGACCTCTCTAGTCTCGCGAATACTCCCTCCCATGGTCTATTCATTTGATATGATGATCCTTTTTTACTCCTGAACTCATAATTAATTGGTGTGGAGCCGCTGCCCCAAAGAAGGATGTCTTGTTCGTCTTCATCCAATTCGTTGAATGGAGTGAATATATCGATATTGTAATGCGAACATGTTTGTCTCATCAAAGATTTGTACCACCCAGACATCATCGATCGTCTGAATGGATATACACATCCCTCATCAACACTAGCTCTTTCATCGATGCACAAATCATGGCTGAATCGTCTTTGAACGCCTAATCCCTGACATTCGGGGCAGGCCCCCAACGGATTGTTGAAGGAGAAAATTCGAGGTGTCATTTCTGGTAAAAAAGCACCATGGGTCGGGCAGGCGAACTCTTCTGAGTATGGTGTTGTTGTTCCTTTTTTGGTTTGTCGTGACCGGCTTCCTTCAGTTAGTTGAGTTGTTTCTGATGGGGTTTCGAATGATTCTATCGCCAGCCCACCCCCTCCTAAGTGTATAGCTGCTTCAACCGCCTCAGTCAATCGCTGACGGGTGCTTCGAGACAAGCGCATTCGATCTATCCTGACATCTATATTGTGGCGTAGATTTTTCTCCAAGTTTGGCGGGTCCTCAAATTCTGATTCCCTGCCGTTAATTCGGCCGGAAAGGTATCCTTGCTCCACTAGGTTAGAAAATAAATCGGCGTGGGTTCCTTTCCTGTCTCTGATAACTGGTGACCAAATATGGATGCCGTGCCCCTCATAGTGCCACATGACGTCATCGACTATTTCTTGAACCGTGCGCCGTGCTACTTCTTTACCACATTCAGGGCAGTGTGGTTGTCCGATTCTCGCCCACAACAGCCTTAGATAATCCATGATTTCAGTTACGGTTGAAACTGTAGATCGGGGGTTGTGACTCCCTTGTTTTTGGTCGATACTGATGGCTGGTGAGAGGCCTTCAATACTATCACAATCGGGTTTTTTCATTTGTCCAAGAAATTGTCGTGCGTACGAGCTAAGGCTCTCGACGTACCTTCGCTGGCCCTCCGCATATAGTGTATCGAAGGCGAGGCTGGATTTGCCTGAGCCCGATACTCCTGATACGACAACGAATTTCCCTCGGGGAATTTCAACGTCGATATTCTGAAGGTTGTGTGTGCGTGCACCACGCACTACAATCCAACCCTCGTCGCTCGGCATGCCCCGACGTTGTAGCGATTGTTCTTGAATCATTGTTGCTTGCCTAGTCGTTAAACCATAGTGCATCAATTTGATCTCCAACATCGGCATCTATGTTGGGTTGGAGATACGTCAAACCGTTGTGTGCAACCATAGAATGGATGTTTCCACTCCCTTGATGAGTCTGAGTTCGACCTGTTAATTTCCCATTTTCATTGACGATTTGTATTCGTCTAAAGCAGACTTTGTGGGGTGCTCCTTTGACTTTGTCTAACATCTTAACTCGTACGCGCTTGAAGAGTGGTGTGGCTGGCGCAAGCCATGGGGCGACTATTATTTGGAAAACCAGGTGACTGCTCACAGGGTTCCCTGGCAATCCAAACAATGGGGTACCTTTCCAAGAACCAAAAAGGGGCGGCCCCCCTGGTCTCATTGCCACTTTCCAAAAATGGATTTGTCCCTCTTCTTCCATGAGTTTTCTGACAAAGTCTCGCTCCCCCATACTAACGCCCCCACTCGTGATAATCAAATCGCAATCACTAGCGTCGAGGGTTTTGCGTAATCCATCGAGGGAATCCTGAACAATGGGTTGGATGGTTGGCTCGCACCCGATTTTCTCCAAGAGGGCTGCTATTCCATAGGAATTAGATTCATAAATTTCGCCGGACTTGAGAGATTTTCCTGGTTGGATCAATTCATCACCTGTGCTAATCACTGCGACTCTCAATTTCGTTTGTACTGGGATTTTATCATACCCCATTGTTGCTGCAAGAGAAATGGCTGCTGGTGTCATTTTTTGGCCTCGATGTAACGTAACTTTTCCAGCGTGGAGGTTTTCTCCTTGGCGACGGATAAAGTGGGGGCGTGCTTCACCCTGAAGTCCATCTTCAATCATGACGATGGCGTCGGCGCCTTCAGGGATGGGGGCACCTGTCATGATTCTGATTGCTTCACCTGGGCCGATTTTTGCAGGTGTTGCGCCCGCGCAAGTTTGTCCAATTTCGACTCGTGTTTTGTCCTGACTCCGTACTGCCCACCCATCCATGGCTGAATTATCAAAAGCTGGATCGTCAACTTTTGATGGTAAATCCTCAGCAAGTGTTCGCCCCAAACTCTCCTGAATCGCAATTATCTCAACTGTTGATTGGAAGGATGTCTGGCGAGTAATTTCGATTGCTCGCTCGATAGTGACGAACTTCTCCATGATGAGGGGATGTTGGCAAAGGGTTTGAGGGCAACGCAGGCGAGGGGTCCGCATGGAGTGGGTGTTGGTCGTCATTTGCCTGGCACTCGCAGTTGTCGCGGCGCTGTATTCTAGTGTTGGACATGGTGGCGCATCTGGCTATCTTGCTGTCCTGTCCTTGACTACGTATGGAACTATGGAGGTTGCTTGGTTGAAACAGCATGCTTGGTGCCTAAATCTTGTCGTTGCTGCAATAGCCTTCTATCATTTCCATCGTGCAGGATACCACATTCCAAAACTGACTCTTCCATTCATTGTTGCTAGTATCCCAATGGCGGTAGTGGGGGGTTACCTCACCGTGGATGGGGTGATTTACGACCTATTATTATCGATATGTCTAGTGATAGCAGCTTGGAGGTTGTTCATCACCAACTCTACAGATTCTGTTGGTGAATATCAACCAAGGTGGGGTGTTGCTGCGCCTGTAGGTGGATCTATTGGGTTCGTGAGTGGGATTATTGGTGTCGGGGGTGGGATCTTCCTCTCGCCTATTCTACTATTGAAAAAATGGGCCACACCAAAGGGTGCAGCTGCGACCTCGGCGCTCTTCATCTGGGTTAACTCACTGGCTGGATTGGGTGGGGCGGCTTTGTCAGGTCAATTGATATTAGAGATGGGGGTTCTATTCCCATTTGTCGGCGCTGTGTTGATTGGTGGATTCATCGGCTCGAGATATGGAGCAGAAGTTGCGCCCCAGCAAATGGTTCGTAAGTTGCTCGTAATGGTCCTGATTGTTGCCGCTACGAAGAGGTTTTACGAGTTGTTTTAACTAAGTATGGTTCCAAATTTAATTGGCTCTTTCTCATTGGCTTCTGGGGATGGTTGTGGAATTTCTGATGGTTTGTTGTAGTGCTCTAAATTAGTGATTCGGGCTATTTTTTTCGCTATTCTACTCGCTTTGGATTTAGATGGAAGGAATCCATTGATGGAGAATATCAACTCATGAGTTCTGTTGATTCGGAAAAGGTGAATTTCATAGTGCGTTGCTGTGCCCGATTCGCCGTCCCTATTGGTTACAGTCTCAGTCCTTACTCTGTTAACAATACAATCTGAAATCTGGTATTCAATACAGAGGTATTGTTTGAATTCTGTTCTAAGGCCCCGCGAGTGTACTGATATCTCAGATTGGGCGAGGTTGACTGAAATTTTTGTGCCTAGTTTTTCGTTTGTGAGTAGTACGCCAGAGAATGCTAGCCAAAGAATAATGATGATGCCGATTAAGCTACATAACTCAAACCATGATGTGGTTGTTTCGATGTATGCAGATATCATCATTGTTGCAAATATGAGTGTTGCGAGGTATGGCAGAGATGCTGTAAATGGGGATTTGTGATAGACAACGACTGGTGGTGTTGTGATTTCTTCAGTCATTGATTACACCTTGTCCAAGGATCTTGGCGAATTCCATTGGTTCCTGTTCGGCTTCATTTGATTGTTGTTCTAAGTCAGAATGGTTCCACCAACTCAATCAAACAACACCGAGTTCGTCGACGTGGCCACAATCTGGATTTGCACATTGAACTTTGTAACGGGATCGTTTTGGTTTTGGAATCTGATTCATGGCCCCACACATCGTGCATTGGTGGCGAATGACTTGTGGTTCAACAGGACCGGTGTCTACAGGACTATTGTTCTGGACTTGTGACCACCCTACTTTGTCAGTATACCCTTGTTCTGATTTAAGTCGACGGGACTTGAGTGTGAGTTTCATCTTTCGGCGTTTCCTCTTCTTTCCTCCGCCGGGTGCTGCCGCCTTTCGTGCCATGCTATCGACCCATCCAACAAGGCAGACCTATTAGACCGTTGGGCCGCATGATATTTGGTGAGTTTCCAAGTCGTGGGATTATGGAGGGGGGTGGGCCGTTTCGGCGTTTGTTGAAACATATACGTTCGCATCGACGGACCATTCAATTGGCATCTTTTTGCTCCGTGACAAATAAATTCTGGGATTTAGCACCTCCTTTGCTGATTGGATTGGCAGTAGATGTTGTTGTAATGGAGGAGAATTCATATATTGCAACATTTGGGTTGGTCGACCCCTGGCATCAACTAATTTTACTCTCTGTGCTTACTTTTGGGATATGGGGTTTGGAGTCCCTTTTCGAGTATTTTTATGGTGTTTTGTGGAGGAATCTAGCGCAAACAGTCCAACATGAATTGCGCCTAGATACTTTTGAACATGTCCAAAAACAAGGTATGGGGTGGTTCGATGAAAGGCAAAAAGGGGATATTTTAGCGATATTAAATGATGATATCAACCAACTTGAAAGGTTCCTTGACAAGGGGGCTAATGATCTGTTACAAGTCTCCACAACTGTTGTAGTTGTGGGTGCTGTTTTTCTGTTAATTTCATGGGAGGTTGCTCTTTTTGCTGTACTCCCAATTCCAATAATTGTATGGGGTTCTTTTCGTTATCAACGGAGTCTGGAGCCTCGATATGCTGCTGTTAGAAAATCAGCTGGGGAAATGAACGCTCTGCTTGAAAACGATCTCTCAGGAATTTCTACAATTCAATCTTTCACTGCTGAGGAGCGAGAAATACAACGCGTTGAGGAATTGAGTGGAAAATATAAGGAAGCTAATAGGGAAGCTATCCGATTGTCTGCCGCGTTTACACCTCTTATTCGAATGGCAATTTTATGTGGTTTTACTGCAACATTACTACTAGGTGGTTGGTTTACGTTAGAAGGGAGGTTGGCTGTAGGTGCTTATTCAGTATTGGTGTTTATGACGCAACGGCTGTTGTGGCCCCTTACACGATTGGGTGAAACTTTCGATCTATACCAACGGGCTATGGCTTCATCGACTCGAGTGTTGGATGTATTGGAAACACCAAGAACTGTTCTTGATGGTGATTTTTCACCTGATGGTGAAATTGTTAACTCCAATATAGTCTTGAATGATGTTTCATTTGGATATCCTGGTAGAGATGTTGTGTTCGAGAATTTAAATGTTGAATTAAGGGGTGGGGAAAGTACGGGAATTGTGGGTTCAACGGGTTCTGGGAAGACTACTTTGATCAGGATGTTGTTGAGATTTGTAGACCCGTTGGAGGGTACAATTGAGTGGGTTAACACACCATTAAATGATTGGGATTTGAAAAGTTTGAGGGGGTCAATCGCTTTGGTGGATCAGCATGTGACATTATTTCCAACAACTATTTTGGAAAATATTCGTTATGGGTTGCCTTCTGCAAGTGATGAAGATGTTCACATTGCCGCAAAGGCAGCAGAAGCGATTTCTTTCATAGAAGATTTACCTGAGCAGTGGAATACATTAGTAGGAGAGGGCGGTCATAGATTATCTGGTGGACAAAGACAACGGATTGCAATTGCTAGAGCTGTGTTGAAAGATGCTCCTTTGTTAATTCTCGATGAGGCTACTTCGGCTGTTGATAATGAAACTGAGGCGGCATTACAAAGATCCATTGATTTTGTTTCAAAAAATCGTACGACTATAATTATCGCTCACAGACTTTCGACAATACGGAATGCAGATAGAATACTAGTATTGGAAAATGGGAAAATTGTAGAAGAAGGTGTTCACGAGCAATTGGTTGAATTGGGTGGTATTTATGCCCGACTTTGGGCCGTACAAACAGGCGTTGTATTCAGTTAATAGTGATGTTTTGTCCATTGATTGGGGTGTGTACATTCATCCCTTTTGCTTCCAGCTCTTTGGCTAGTATGGGGCGAGTTTCTGGGTCGCCATGAAACAATATTACGTGTTTTGGATTACAAGATTCTGCAAATGTGATTAATTCGGAATGGCCTGCATGATTGGATAGGTCGAATTTATCCAATTCACAGGCGACTTCTACATTGTGTCCATATATCTTGATTTTTCCAGATTCTAATAATTGTCTACCACCACTCCCTTCTGCTTGGTACCCTGTGAAGAGTACAGCACACCGATCATCAGAACGGAGTCGGTTTAGGTACCATAAAGCCGGCCCTCCATCCAACATACCTGATGTTGTGACAATTACATCTGCATCCAACGCCCTTTTTCGATCTGATTTTGAGCGAACTCGTTTTGACCACCTAAATGCTTCTTCAAAACCTTTCGAATCTCTAAGATGAGTGTTGTGCTCTAGCCATTTTTGGGAAACGGTCTTTCCCATTCCATCATAATGAACATTTAGATCTAATCCTGAATCATATAGTATTTTCAAAATATCTTGTCCACGGCCGCTGGCAAAGGCAGGTACTATAGCAATTCCACCCCTTTCTACAACTTCAATTATTTTTGCAAGAAATCTTGCTTCTTCTTGTAAACGATCTGGGTGATTTTTCCCAGCATACGTTGATTCTAGTAATAATATATCACAATTTATTGGGTGTGCACCGTTAACATTTGGACTGGAGCGTGTATCTATATCTCCTGTGTGCAAAATTGTATGTGATGGTGTTTTAATTTCAACCATTGCTGCACCTGGAACGTGGCCCGCTGGGTGAAGTCGCCATTTCCATGTGTCTGAATGTTGATGCCATTCACCATAAGAATGGGTTTGCCAGGCTTGGTTTGCTTCATCTTCATCTCTTCGATCCCATGGGAGTGGGTATCCTTCAATGGAGCTGACTTTGTATGTGTCTTTCCACATAATATGGGAAAGTGCTGCAGTTAATGTCGTAGCGTGTAATTTAGTTTGGTGATTTCCAACTAACCAAGGTGCCATTCCAATGTGGTCGATGTGTGCATGAGTAATTATTGCATCTTCAACTGGTGGTGCTTCTGATGGGTATCTGGGGGGAGATGTTGGGGCAAGACCGTAATCGATTAAGATGCGGCTTGTTGTTTGATCTTCAAAAACCACACCAACATTTCCTACTTCATCAGCTCCTCCAAGAAAGTGTATTCTTAATCCAGATTTAACTGGTTCATCTGGATATGAACTAGTTCTTCCTGGCGTATACAATACCATATTCTTTCCATAAGATGGTCTTTGATGAATGTTCGGTTGGGACGGGCCCCCTATTTTCCACTGGAAATTGAAATTATTGCCTTTTGAGAAATAATTTATCGATTTGTATGACTAAATGACTATACACTACATTCATCCCTTTCTTGAACATCGATGTTTTCGTATAATTAAACAGAGTTCACGATGTTTTATTCACCATCAAATTCAGACCTCCACTGGAAATGAGGGGGTGGGTGTCATATGGGTGATATATGGCGGTAATAATCCATCATCTTGAGAAATGCGAGAGGTGCCAGAATGAAAATCTTAGTTATCGGTGCGAATTTAATAGGATTGAGTTGTGCTCAATCCCTATGTAATCAAAATCACGATGTAACTATCATTGATTCAGTCAACGAGATCGGCCACCCTCAAAATTATCCAGGTTTAGTAGAAGGAATTGTTGATCTCTCTGAATTCGACACTCAAATTCATTTAACAGATACAGGATGCAGAAGGTCTTGGTTAGAGAAATCATTAGCTCAATCAATTCCAGCAACATTTCACCTTAGTGTTAATATTGAAAATTTTTCAAAAGAATATGATGAGATCATCGACACACGTTCAACATGTGTTGAGAAGTGGGAAGGAGGAGTCACACTAAATGGTCGTGAACCAACCCTAGAAATCATAGTTCACCGTAGTGATGGTACTGTTGAATGTTGGACCCAAGGCGAACTACCTAATGTTGAAGGTGGTTGGCTTGAAAGATTCTCAGGATATTTTGATATCCATACAGCCAGTATCGATTCAGCAATTATCAAAGGTCGTGAATTTGCTGAAAGTGTACAAATCAAAAAATCCAGATAGAATTGACTCATATAACAGCGTCAGAGCCAAAGACGTAATCCTCTTGCATCTCTATATGCGCCCCACATCTCACACCGACATCATCTCTTATGTTCGTGCACATTCAGGCCATTCCCATGTAATTTTGATAGATCCGGATGACGCTTCACCAGATGTGGCCGCGCAAAGATGTATTGCGGCTGTAGCTGCAGGTAGTAAGATGATATTTGTTGGTGGATCAAGTGGCACGGATGAAGACAACGTTCACCCCACAGTAGTTGCCATTCAAGAGGCATTAGAATTATGTAAGTGGAATTCCAGTCAGGATGCTGGACTTAGTGAAAATGCATGGGAGGTGCCAGTTGTCTTATTTCCACAAGGTGCAGCCGCCCTTTCTCCCTCTGCAGACGCGATAACATTCATGATGCTCATGAACAGCACAAACCCTGAATTTTTAGTTGGTGAACAAGTTCGAGGTGCACCATATATTCGAAAAGCGGGTGTTGAACCAATGGGGATGGGATATGTTATTTGTGCACCAGGTGGAAAGGCGGGCGAAGTTGGCCAAGCGAAATTAATTGAAGCGGATCAAACAGATCTAGTTGCAGCTTATGCAATGTGTGCAGAATCATACGGTTTTTCGATACTTTATCTCGAAGCCGGTAGTGGGGCTGAAACCCCAGTTCACCCCAACCTTATCCGAGCAGCCCGAGCAGCGAGTGACAAACTTGTGTTGTTAGTAGGCGGCGGCATCCGTGATGGGGCCACAGCCAAAGCTGCAAGGGATGCAGGCGCCGACTGGATCGTAACTGGAAATTTGTGTGAAGAATTTTCAAATGCTCATGAATTACAAACAACTCTTGAAACTTTTATCAAAGAACTAGAATCTTAAACATCCATAACAGTAGGGCAAGCATCAACCCAAGAGACTGTAATTGAAATCACTCGACCAATACCCTCACCAATAGAGTACACATCATGATTTGCAGCAAGTAATTCATCCACCCCATCACCATTTACATCAATACTTTCCAGTGAAATCATCGATGTTGCAATATTGTTAACTGGGAAAACACCCAACCAATCCTCACCATCCCAATCCAACCAAGCAATATTTGATTCAGTCCCCCAATCTTTACTCCCATCAACAATTGGCCGGAAACCAACCACTACAATTTCATCCACCCCATCTCCATCAATGTCATGGAAAATAGAATCATAAGCACCACTAAAGGCCATTAATCGGGAATATTCAAAACTACCATTTCCTTGATTTTCTAATACAGACAGGCCATGGTAATCCCAATAATTCTCATCTTCAGGAAAATCAAGATCCAACATATCCCCATTCGTGAAAAAAATATCCAAATCACCATCACCCTCTAAATCATCAATATTGACACCACTCATTCCAAAATAAGTTGTATTAGCACTGAACAAAACCTCTCCGACAAAACCCCCTACTCCATTATTCCAATAAACGATAATTTCTTCATCCAATTGAGAAATAATTGACACAATATCCAAATCACCATCTCCATCAATATCAATAGGAATGGCTTCAATAGCTCCAGGCTTTTCATCTAATATGTGATGGGTCCAATTCTGATTTCCTTGATTTTCAAGCCAGCCCACAGACCCCTCATCATTTCCAAACTCACATAATGTAAGATCTAAGTCTCCATCCCCATCCAAATCTCCCCCATCAGCACAGGCGACACGACCCAAATTTTCAGCGACAACATAATCAGAAAAAATATCAGTTGAGGTATTAAATTCAACCATAACCACCCTCCCCTCTTTTAGGTTTGAAGGATACAATATCCCAATATCTGATAAAACAAATTCATCCACCCCATCTCCATCAAAATCTCCAGAATCTAGACGAAGTGGCGCAGTTCCATTTTGGATATTAACCTCCACTTCTTCACATGGAAATTCACAAGGATAATCCACAATAGAAAATGAACCCTCCAATGGCTCAGTGAATACAAAAGTTCCACCCCCACCACCTTCAAATTGAACAGCACGAACATTTGCAACTACAGCAGTAGAATTGGTTTGGTTTACAACATCTTCTTGTTGTAAAATGTAACCTATCAAACACACATTTTTCTCTTCAGATTCTTCCTGGACAAATACGTAAAAGAACGCCCCCACAACCAAAAGGGACACTAAAACAACCATCACACCCTTCCCTTGTTCCAAAGATACACACCCCAGTGAACATCACAAATATGAATTCAAGATTGGTTGGTGATCCAAATGCAAGAAAATCAACGTCCCATACCACGTCATTAAATCAATCGAGTTGATGAGATTCTGCGTTCCCGTGCCATAATCGTTCTCCATCCAATACTCCATTTCCTCAATTTTATCACAGGTTTGATGGTAGCAATCATATCCATCCACTAACCCACCAAATCCAACAGTCACAGTATCTATCGCTTGGAATGATGCATGATCACTTCTAGCTGTGGTTGCTTCATTGATAATCACACCAGGCTCACCCTTAGCAGACCAATCAGATTTCAAGTCACCATTGAGTACTGCTAATTGTTCTTCAACCCCCAATGCATCCCCCGCCAACCATTCGGCAAGGTAAACCATTCTGGGTTGGTTGATGGTATTCTCATCAGTATCTGGACCGATGTAAACCCGGAAAGGCCAATTCTCCTGACTGGCAGGATATGATCCACCGTCAGAAGGCCCCACACGGTCAGAAGGAGTACCATTACCAGGCCAATTGACTCCACCCATGTCGATGTTGATGTAATTCGAGATTCTGATATCGTCAGGAATATCTTCGACCCAAGCGATACTACCTCGCTTCCCTCCTTCCTCACTGCTCCACAAGCAGAACACAATACCCCGCCTCGTGGGGATGTCGAACATCGCTTCTGCCATGTTTAGAACAACAGATGTGCCGACAGTATTGTCGTAAGCCCCAACACGTGTTCCATACCCTCTGGGCGTGCCCGATGATGGATCGGTTGGCGCAATCATCGGTGCGATATCGAAGTGAGCACCAATCACCATCCATTCATCAGGATACTCATATCCTTCTTTGTAGGCACAGATATTGTATGCTTCAGGCATCTGCTCAATATACTGGAACCGCTGCTGTTGAACATCATCGTAACCATACGATTCGAACTCCCCCTTAACCCAGTTCGCCGCATCTTCGTAGGCCGGATTTCCTTGACCTGCCCAGCGATCCAAATAGCCTACAGCCCCATCGACATCAAAGGGAGAAAACGATTCATCCGTGATGAATGACAGAGTATCATAGGTATGCAATCCTGCCACAAGTCCCGTACTGTGCGCCCCTCCATCCTCAAGCGCAACCCCAGAGGCAACTGGTCGAACAATCTCTGCAAACCTCACAGAAACTAAACCACCGGTCTTCGAACTGTTAGACAGTTGAGGCAAACTACCTTCTCGCTCAGGATCAATGATTTCAACACCACGGGTTGCTTCCATTCCCCCTTCTACCCAAGTCATCCATGAGATATTTCCCTCACGAATGGGAAAGTAATCACGACCAGGCTCACCAATGATTACTGCGAAATAATCGGTTCTTGGAGGGATGAGAATGACAATTTCATCTTCTTCATCATCTCCTAAATCCAAGATGGTGCCATTTTGCACATAACCTGAATCTGGTTGCAATACCAAATATGGAATGAGCACCCTCATCGCCCTCTCAGCATGAAAATGAACACTCTGAAAAATACCCGCAGTTAACGGCTCAGGCGAGATATCCAAATCATCTGCAGCGGCAAGGTTACCAACTTCCTCCCCGAAGCACCCTTGGATGCTTGCACCCAACATTAGGAACACCAGAAGCATCGGCACCGAACCTCCACGCATCAGACTGGCGAACTAAGGCACATTGTTGAAACCACCGCCCAGTAGACATGGTGTTGAAGTATCACAATCAATAGAAAATCGAGCAACACGTCAGGCTACCATCAGCCGATCTAATATGCTCCATATCGACACAAGTTATTGTAAAACCCAACTCTTGCAATATTGCTTTCGTTTTAGGATACCCTTCAGATACAATAACAAAACCATCTTCAAACCCAATTACATTTGCAGCATAGGATTCTTCATTCGGTACCCAAACTACATCCACACCGTTCTCTACTAATGGAGCAAAATCTTCAGGCGTCAAATGACCCTCTGCTGTAATCAATAAACCAGGCTGGGGGGAGGAACAAACAGTTGTCAGGTGCAAAGTCGAACTCGGTATTTTGAAAACCATAGTATCAAAACCCCTGCTTTCAGCTATATTCTGAAGGAAAGAAATTCCTTGAAGATTTGTTCTGGTGGACTCTCCAATGAGCAACTTATCATCAAAGAATATAACATCACCACCATCCAAAGTCGCCCCTTCAGGCATCTCATAAACAGTCAAAAATTCAGCCAAATATTCCTTCACAGCAGACTGTTCACCCTCTCTAGATGGGTGACCCATATGTGGAATAACCACCACATCTCCAAAAACCACGCCCGTGTCTTCAACGAAAGTACAATCTGGATGATCAGGCAAACCAGGCAAAACATGCACATCAACCCCATGCTTTCTCAACGCCGCAACATAATTTGAGTGAGCCTGGCGACTAAGTTCAATATCAGTTGGACCAGTTCCAAAATAACTGGCCAACGCATCAGTGAACTGGGGCGAAATCTCTCTAACTAGGGCCCGGGACCGTTTTCGAGAACCCCAATCTTCACCCATCATGTGAAGCCCGAACGAAGTTCCCCCATATACCTTGCCAAAGTTGGTTGGTGGATACAACTTTCCGGTATATGGAAAAAAAATCAAAATAATTGCTATAAAAGGAAAATAATAGTGCAGAGGGCAGGATTTGAACCTGCGAACCACTGAGGACTAGGACCTCATCCTAGCGCCGTTGACCAAGCTTGGCAACCTCTGCAAGGAGTCGAGCCACAGACCACTTTCTTATCAAGGCCACGGGGTTTGTCAAACCTCCTGCCTCAAGTAGGAGTTTGCACCCCGACCAATCAATGGCCACAGACCGAATCCCCATGGGTCGGATGTTCATCGATGATGAAATGTTGGAAACAGCGAATCGCATTCTTGCATCTGGGCAGTGGATTAAGGGCCCAGAATCGAGAGCGTTTGGTGCAGAATGGGCGGATTATTGTGGTGCGCTTGGCGGAACTCCTTGTAGCAATGGATCCGTCGCCCTCATTGCCGCACTACACACATTAGGGGTTGGACATGGTGATGAAGTGATAGTTCCGAGCCATACCTATATTGCAAGTGCAACTTGTATCAACTTAGTTGGTGCAACGCCTAAATTTGTTGAAGTTGAGGAAGACTATTACACCCTGGATCCAAATGCCCTTGAAGCTGCAATTTCCCCTATGACAAAAGCCATCATCGGTGTGCACTTGTATGGGCAACCCATGGATATGGCAATTTTTGATATTGCCGACAAACATGGAATCCCTGTCATCGAGGATTCTGCTCAAGGGCATGGCGGCTCACTTAACGGACAGCGCATCGGATCCTTCGGTGATATTGCAACCTTCTCATTCTTCCCGAGTAAAAATATGGCAGTCGGAGGAGACGGAGGGGCAATACTCACCAATCGCGAAGACCTCATCTCACAAGTGTCGACCTTCATAGATCACGGACGTTCAGACAAATATCGAAATGATGTACTCGGAACCAATTTCCGCCTTTCAGAGATTCAATGTGGTATAGGCAGAGTTCAACTCAAACATCTCGATGATTGGGTCGCCCGTCGAAATGAAATCGCTGCACGATACAATGCTGCCTTCGCCGACTTATCGCATATCAAACATCCAAAGGTCCGACCCGGTGCAGTTCACGCATGGCACCAGTATGTTCTACGCGTGGGCGATCGCAAATCCTTCCAGGCGCACATGGATAACATGAACATCTCCACTGGAATACATTACCCCATTCCTTGCCACCTGCAACCAGTCTATTCAGACCACCCTCAAGGAAAAGAAGGCATACTACCATTGACAGAATCCATTTGTAGCGACATCGTTAGTATTCCAGTCATGCCCCTATTAACTGATGAAGAAGTTGATCGTGTAATTAATGCAGTCGAATCATGGACACCTTAGTCCCATTCCCCTTTCCAATCACACCAAGGGTCCCGAGCAAGTGAACCATTCCCAAATCGATCATCCTCCGTCACCTCTTCTCCAAGCCATTCGGGTTTGGCGAACGCATAACCAACATTGGGCACCTCCAATTCAGCCAGAACCAAACCATGATTATCACCTTCAAAGAAATCAACTTCCCAGACCAAACCCTCCTCACTGGGGATGCAGTACCGACTCTTCATGACAAAGGGAAACCGGAAAGAGGATACCAAATCCTCAACATCAGTTTTCAGCACTTCAAACTCCCACTCTTGCCGACTGTAATTGACAACTTCCCCCTTCACAGTAACAAAAGCTTGATGATCACGAATCCGAATACGAGGTGTGACCTTACTCTCATTAATTAAATTCGAAAGACCAACAACAGCATCTGTAGGCAATTGCTTGACTAGCACACGACCATCAAAGCAAAGATTCCCATCAATCAACTCGATTTTCCATTTTGGTAAATAGCACTGGATGATTTTGGATGCCCGGCCTAATGCGGGTAGCGTAGCAGGATCTGGAATGAAATAACGATACTCTATTTCCACCGAATCGGTTCCCATGCCAATGGGTTATCTTAGGGGGACTTTGAGTCTGATGCAACCCACCCTTTCAAGCGAAGACCAGTCCTCGCAAAACCATGGGAGAGCCTAAGATCCACTCCAGCGGTATTGTAGATGTCGAATTCGGTGAAGGTGTAACCCTTGTAGAGCCCGTCAATTTGTATGGATGCAAATTGGGAGATAACGTGTTTGTCGGCCCCTTCGTTGAAATCCAGCGAAGAGTCAACATCGGTCCGAGAACCCGTATTCAGTCACATGCATTCATTTGTGAACTCGTAACAATTGGAGAAGACTGCTTCGTTAGCCATGGAGCGAAGTTCATCAACGACCCATTCAAGATCGGAGGTCCCGCCCGCGGCGATCAAACACAATGGAAAGAAACTCACATCGGCAATCGTGTGAGTATAGGGACCAACGCCACAATCATGCCTGTGAAAATATGTGATGATGTGGTAATTGGCGCAGGTAGCGTAGTAACCAAAGACATCACCGAAGCAGGCACTTATGCTGGTAACCCAGCCCGCCGCATGTCGTAGGTGTCACTATGCCAAAATTGTCCAATATTATTGATCATCCTGTGATGAAATCATTCATCTTCTTCTCAATTTTTAGAGCCTTCTACGGTGTGGGGATTTTGGTTGTGACATATTTCGTTGACCGTGAAACGACAATTCCATGGTGGCTATTCCTCCTATTCTCGATGGTATTTTCCCGCATATTGTTCCGGTTAATCAAACAACGGAGGGGTGATCTCAATACCGACTCCTGAGGAACCATTTGTATTTCCACGAACAGGCCATATTGTGAGGAATCGAACAGTCCTCGCCGCAATGACCAACAAACAAAGCCACCCAGATGGAACGCTTTCCAGGGACGAAATAAATTGGCTCCTCAAACGTGCAGAGGGCGGTTTTGGCATCATCACAACAGCTGCAACCCACGTCGCTGAGACGGGCCAAGGCTGGGTTGGAGAGATGGGTGTATGGGGAGACCATCAGATCACATCTTTGAGGGAATTATCGACTGGGATTCGAGAATATGGCGCTCTCAGTTTGGCTCAAATTTTCCATGGCGGGATGCGGGCCCCAGAAGACATCACTGGCCACCAACCACTCTCTGCAAGTGTAAATGACTGTGAAGAATCCCACTCTGGCAAATCACGAGCAGCTACAAATATCGAAATCTGCAATATCATAGAGGCCTTTGGTGACGCAGCAGCCCGGTGTGCAGAAGCGGGCTTTGATGGGGTGGAATTACACGGCGCCCATGGCTATCTTATTTGCCAATTCCTTGGTGAAAAAACCAACCGAAGGGACGACGAATGGGGAGGGGACAGCCTAGCCCGCACTAAATTCCTAATCGAAATTATACAAAATGTCAAATCCAAAACGCCTGAGAATTTTATCATCGGAGTCCGTATTTCGCCTGAATACCACCGAATTGGTGTACGAATCCATGACACAATCATGCAAACAAAACAAATTATCGAAGAAGGAATCGACTTCCTTCACATTTCATGTTGGGATTGTTTCACCCCTCCATCAGAATTCCCTGAAGATACACGGACGATTACAGAATGGTTCACTGAAAAATTCAGAAACCAAACCCCAATAATTTCTACTGGCGCAGTATGGACTACCGCTGATGCAAAACACGTCCTAGACCAGGGTGCGGATTTAGTTGGTGTTGGAAGGGTCGCGATTGGACATGCAGATTGGGCGTCACACATTGAACATCCAGACTATTCTCCAACCAGGCCCCCCTTCTCAGCAAAACATCTGAAAGAGCAAGGTCTAAGTGATATATTCATTG
The DNA here is from genome assembly GCA_002722595.1 of Methanobacteriota archaeon. Lineage (GTDB taxonomy): Archaea > Thermoplasmatota > Poseidoniia > Poseidoniales > Thalassarchaeaceae > MGIIb-P. The sequence goes on from PBMO01000012.1 coordinate 22,502, forward strand.
AATATATGCGAAATTGGAAGGGTTTTGTAGAATAGAACGTCTGTACACACCCTAACCTATCGAAGGACGCACTGAAAGCCCTTTGAAATTCAATATTCGTTTCAATGGGTATTCGGATAGACCCTTGCGAACTATCCGAATCGATAGTTTCAAACTTGGAATCAATTTATCCATTTTTTCCAATTGGCAATCATTTCATCCCAGTCTTTGTTCCCATTAGGTGCATTTGGATAACCTGAGAAGTTATGGGATAAAGTTGGTATTTCATGGCCACCAATCTCGCACCAACCAACATGAATCCCCTTCTTTGGATTCATTTCCTTCATCGGTGAAAAAGAGTTCTTGGAATAACTGCTTTCGAAAACTTTCCTTGTCATCCCACCATTCAATTGAATCATATTTGGTCTTATCAATTTGACAATTTCTTCGATAATCCTTCGATATGATAGAAACATTTCAGAATTATTGTATGCATTACATACTTCCTCGTGGTCGAAGGTTTTTGCATCAACTGAAAACCAAGGAATACAATCTAGAGATTGTATATGACAATCCCAAGGGTTTTCGACAGGATACATGTGTTCTCTCAATTTCTTCTCAGGGAAAGTGAAGTGCTTGCCATATTTCATTCCCTCTTGTAAGAAGTAATTTTTTCTTTGATTCAAGTAATCATTGAATCCGCTGTCATCTCCATTGTGGAATCTCTCAATTGATTCTATTGCCGGTCCAAATTCATGGTGACTTTTGACGTTGTCAGAACTTTGATATCGCGGGTTTATCCCGATGAATAACATACAATTCCCATTTTCTTTGTTCCAGGGGTTTCCAGTGAATGGGATGGGGGGAATGTCTGTGCGCAAATTTGCACTATGAGCGCGCTTTTTCTTGACCAACTGGTTTAATTCAACAGCATCAGTGAAATAATTTCGAGCCATGAATTGATGAGTAACATCGAATAGCGAATCCCGAATTGTTGTCACATGCATCGTATCAATTGGTAGTATATTAAAAGACCCACCTTTATATTGCATAGGT
>PBMO01000013.1 GCA_002722595.1 Methanobacteriota archaeon
CAATCAATCAGGTTGCACATGGGATAAATTGGCGCGAGGGTGATGTTGTTATCACTAGCGATCGAGAACACAACTCAAATCTCGTACCTTGGTTGAAATTAGCAGAACTGGGTGTTGAGTTGCGAACTGTGAAAAGCCATGATGACAATACATTCGACATTGAGAATTTCGAAAATATTTGTGCAGAAGTTGGCAACAAATTGCGGATGGTTTCTCTTGTTCATGTTGGTAATTTGGATGGAGTTGAAATACCTGTGAAAACAGCAAGTAAAATTGCCCATGACCATGGTGCAATAGTACATATTGACGGGGCACAATCAGTACCTCACCTGCCTGTTGATATTACGGATATAGGATGTGACTTGTTGTCATTCAGTATCCACAAGATGCTTGGCCCAACTGGCATGGGAGTACTTTGGGGCAAGGAGCATATATTATCTGAATTGGAGCCAATTTGTGCCGGTGGTGGGACGGTTACAGATGCCGACAAAAGTGGATATAGTCTGAAGGAAATTCCCAGTCGGTTAGAGGGAGGATTAGGGCATTATGCAGGAATTTCAGGGACTGAAGCCGCCCTTGATTTTCTTTCAAATTATGACATGCAAAAATTCGCCGAGCAAGAAATTCGTATCAACAATATCATATCTGAAGGTATCAAGAACCTCCCAAACGTTGAGATTATTGGGCCGGAAAGTGCAAGAGAACGAGGAGGTATTTGCTCCATTCTTCTCGATGGTATCGATGTTCAAAATACTGGTATTCTACTCGATGAAATGGATAGTGTATTTGTCAGGTCAGGGCTGCACTGTGTCAATCAATGGTTCAATGACAAGGGTATTGAGCAGGGGAGTTTGCGAGCCTCCGCATATGCATACAATAATGATGAAGATGCGAAAAGATTTGTGGATTCATTTAGCGAAATCATAGAAACTCTCTCGAGGTGAAAAAATGAATGAAGGTGGTGTTGGAAATTATGATGCCATATTGGAAGATCCAATGCCGGATGCTCCAGAAGTTCCTTCACGCAGGGACTTTCTCCTCACACCTATTTGGATGGCGGCTGTAACAACTGAGAGATTGCGACAAGGTGGCGGCTTTGCCCTCATGGTCACTTCCATGCTGTTAATTGCATGGGCCTTAGGCTTCTTTGACAACCCATTGCTGACAATATATGATCCCGATTTGACTGAACGTCATTCAGATTTTAAGCAACTTACAGGGTTTGACAACGTGACTACAACGGGTGATGGAGTGGGGGTATGCATCGTTGATAGCGGAATAGACATAGACCACCCTGATTTGAGAAATTTTGAATTGTCTGGTTGGAAGGACTTCATCAACAACAGAGCAGACCCCTATGATGACCAAGGGCATGGGACTTCGATGGCTGGGATTTTGATTGCTGAAAATATGCTGAAGGGGATTGCTCCTGATATCAACTTGTTTGTAGCCAAAGCAATCGAAAAATCAGGTACTGGAACAGACGTAGACATAGCAGAAGCAATTGATTGGTGTGTCACACAAAGTGTTGATATCATTTCATTAAGCCTAGGTGGTGCACAGGGCATCGATTTGATTTTCGTCGAAAATGATCAACTGGAAGAGGCAGTAGACAATGCCATTGATGTAGGGATATTCGTTGTTGCCGCTGCCGGAAATGATGGTGGTGCGGATGATGATGGTGATGTCTCGAGTCCGGGTAGTGTCGAGGATGTAATTTGTGTCGGGGCGATTGATACTGATGGAACAATGTGGAGCAACTCCTCAGTGGGAGACAATAGTTGGGGACTTATCCCACCAAAAGTTGCCAGAAGTGACCCTGATAAGAAACCTGAACTTGTAGCACCTGGAGAGAAGTTGCCGATTTTGAATGCAAATTCAGACATGCTGTATGCATGGGGTTCTGGAACAAGTGGTGCAACCGTATGGGTCTCGGGAGCTATTGCGCATCTATTGGAACACAGGCCCGAATTGGGACATAATGGTTCATCGGGTGGTGACAGAGAAACTGTTGAAGATGTCAAGGAATGGATTCGAAACAGTGTCATTCCGATGGATGGGCAAAGTGGCCATGATGAATACTATGGTTATGGACACCTGCGTGTAGATGCCTTACTCCAAGAAACAAGTTAATTACGAATGATGCCTACCAGTGTGCCCTCAAAAAGTGGCACAAAACCCACTGTGTGTGTGTCGGAAATTTCAGTAATATAGCGTACCCATTCATTGAATGCTACCACTTTTTCTTGTTCAGAGTTCAATGGCCCTGATTCAGGGATATCTCCAACATCATCTGTGGGGACTTCAGGTTCTGAGGTTAATATGAGCCCACCAGATATCACCAAATTAAGCGCCCCCCTAATTGCATTAACCTTACCTTTCTCACCGACATCGACAATGGCAATTTCATATGGCGACCAAAGAGGCGGCGATGTCGTTGCCGCGACTTCCCCAATTGTCGCATTGGCGGCATTCCAAGTGTCATTTTCAGCACATATCGATTCGAAATCCCCTACACGTACATGTGCCCAACCTTCAGCGTCAAATCTTCGAACCAGCCTTGTAAGAATAACACCAAATTTACCTCCGGCTTCAATCATATCAAAGTGCTCAGGGTGTGTATTATTTTCCCAATGATCAAATAACCAAGCACTAAGGTGTCCTATGCCAGAACCTATCTCACATATTCGCTTTGGTTCAACTCGCGAAACCACATCTCTGATTCGCCTACGCACACTAGTTGGCATCGATTCCAATTCCATGTGCTCCAATTGGGCACCAATAGATGCTGCGACGTCGGGCTCCTCTCGTGTTAAATCGGGGTTCTTCGAAAGAAGTGCCGCCATCGCGTCCTGTATACTAAGTCCCACGACACGCCGGGTACGCAATCCGATTTGAAGTCTCGTTGTGATGGGATGTCGTGAAATACCTCGGCAGAGCCGGTCGGTACGGAGGAGTGCGTATGGACGAAGAGGAAGTCTTGGATAACGTCACCCGTTGCCCTGGATGCAACACACGCCAACCTCATGAAATACTCAAGGAAACTACACTCAAAAATGAGGCAGGAGTTGATTACTTACTGAGGTGTGAAGGATGCTCAAATGTACATACCGTGATATTCAGGTCTCCGAAACCTGTGATAGTAAAATTCACACTTTCTGATGGACCTATATCGGAACCTTATGAAATGGAAGTTGACGAAGATGAAATTTTCACAGTCAATGATGAATTTGAGGCTGCAGAAATGCTATGGAGAATCACTCGCCTTGAATCTGGTGATGATTCAAAACCTCGGAAATTATCGGCCTCAAAGGTACAACGAGTTTGGGCATCACGGGTAGATCTAGTAAGAATCAAACGTACGTTTACCGATGGCGAAATTTCTTTCTCAGATACCATCGAGGCAGATCCTGAACAAGTATTCTCTTGTGGTACAATAGTCCAACATCGCAGGGAAACCTGGCGAATTCGAGCGATTCACTCTGGAACGTCGAGGACATTGACTGGAAAAATGGTTGCAAGAAATATTAGGCGTATTTTTCTGCATAGACCTCCCACGCCTGAAGAAATAGAAGAACGGAAGTTCGAAGAACGCGGGAATTGGAAGGGGCAAGAATTCCCTGGAAGAGAAGAACATCGTGCTAAATGGAGAACTGATTCTGGGCATAGTAAGAAACGTGGTGGTCGTAGTGAATAATCGGCATGATCCGAGTACATGTCGCCAGATTCTACGTGATTTCCGAAGAACGGGTCTAACAAGAGAATTACTCGACCGGGCTGTTGCCCTCAACACTGGAGTTTATCGGGCTGAAGCACTGTGTGGATTGTGCGCTTCTGACGAAATGAGTGACGAAGAACGCAGTGAATGGGTGCCACTAATAATTGAAGCAATTCAGGATGAAGAGAGAGATTGGAGAATTGGAGAATGTATCGTTTCAATCTGTCGTCTACTAAGTAAATGGCCTGATGAAAATGCCAACCGGAAACTGATACATAACCTCATCAGCATAACAGAAAAATTGGAATCTAGTGAGGCGAAAACTGACGCTGTGAAGTCGATGTGTGGTAAAGCACCCAACCAAGCACTTCTTGAATTACTGAAAATTGCCATCGATAGTGAGGAAATAGAAATTAAAACAGCTCGTCCTGTAATCAAATCTATCGTAGAAAAAAAGAATGTCCCAATTATTGAGAAATCAATTGCCTTAGCAACTGAAACACATCCAGATATCGCTGTTCGACTATTGGCTACTATACATCACGCTCTCCATGAATCTGAGATACAGATTTCGCCAACTGCAATGGAATGCATGCTCCCATTGCTCAAACAGGCTGACGCAGATACTATCCGCACTGTGTGTGTGCAAGCAACATCCACAAAGGATGTGCAAGACCTATATCTCACTCTGCAAGGTACTAATCAAAATTCACTGCGCTGGATTGTAACGCTGGCAGGCAAGGCTGATCAAGTTGGAAATCCCGAACTTTCTAGGGAATTGCTAGAATATGTCTGCCTCCATGTAGACAATTTGGATGAGCGTTCCGCGAATAAAATACGGAAAAATGTTTCAAAAGCCTACCGAAGGCTCGGCGAAGATGCATTGGCATCAGAGTTGTATTCACCCGAAATTATCTTGGCAAGTGAAGGAGAATTGGCAATCACAGGCATTGAAACAAAAGGCCACACAATAGCCTTGGTAGACACATATAGTGGGAAAATTGGCATCCCACATATTCGTGTTTTGGCAAGGGCTGCAGGGGCAGCATGGGGTTTTGGATTAGATATCGCGTTGGTCGATTGGCCCGTAGATAATTTAGACGTGTTATGTGAATCCGCCCTAAAGGAATCGAGAATGGAAGGAGTGAATCATTTGAGTGACTTGAAAAATAGCTCAAGAATTCGGTTGACTACAACTGAAGATATTCTATCTGGGAAGTGCGGCCATCCAGTTGCGACAACACATAAACCAAGAGGTGGAAGTGTGAATTTGGAATCACTAGAAGGAAGTATCTGCATGCTAATTGGGCTAGGTCATCAAGGATTGCCAAAGCGGATATTGGATAATTGTGATGACCAATTTGAATTGACAGGGGTCGGAGCAAGTCTGGAAACAGCAATAGCTATGGGAGCCATTGCCCAGAGATTGAATGCCCTTTGATTAACGCCGATTAGTCCAAGGCATGAATAATGATTTCACAATATGCATGGCCACGTCGGGGTTTTCATCCAAACGCCTCATACTGTACTCATACCACCTCTCACCATAGGGGATGTATACTCGAGTTCGATGTCCATCTCGAGAAAGTTTCCTACGCACGTTTCCTCGAACGCCAAGTAACATTTGGAACTCATAGCCTGCACCCTTACCCTTTCGCACACCTGCGGCACCAGATCTAGGATCACTTTTTCCAGAACCCATTCCCCGAGCAGTCAATGTCGCAAGTGCATGATTGATGACTGGATGGTCGTGGGAGGCAATTCCTATGTAGGCGCCCCTGTCCAACATATGATCAATATCTTTTTTCAATGCATCAACGATTGGCTGGTAATCTGTGTGAGATATTGATTCATCCTCTAAGTAAACACCTTTACAGATACGGAAATCAGCCCCCGGGCCAAGTTGATTGCAAATCGAATCAATATCTGCAGAGGTTCTGAACAGACGGGATTGGAGTACAGTACCTACATTGGTGAAACCCTTTGCATGCATTCGTAAAACAATATCAATGGTTGCTTGAGTAACTCGGTGATCTTCCATATCGAGGCGGACGAATATGTCGTTCTCCGCAGCATTAGAGAGAAGCCTCTCTATATTTTCATATGCCTGATTTTCATCGATAAGCAGCCCGAATGCCGTTGGTTTGATACTCAAATTGGCATCCAAATCATGCTCGACTATGGCTGCAAGAACGCGATCATATTCATCAATGAAAAATTGGGCCTCAGCAAGTGTAGAAATTTCTTCACCCAATACATCGACTGTGAAACAAGCGCCCTCTTTGCTCAATTTTTTCATCACACGAACCGCACTTTCAACATCTCGTCCCGCGACATATCGTTTAGCAACCCCTGCCACAAAAAAGCGAGGCAGGCATTTGGTTAGACCAACCATGATGCGACCAATCAGACCCATGTCCTTACCCCGTTCTACCGTCAAGGTTGAGGGAGACCTTTGACGATTGCTTAGATTAAGTCAGAAGATTAATCGAAAAATTACTCCACTTGCCCATATTATCGAGGACCAAGAAATTCCCCTCCTCGGTAATTTGTATGTGTATCCCTATATTGGATCTACTCGAAAAATCAGGATTGGTCCCATTTCGACCTCCCCACGTGATATCTTCCCTCCAGCCAGTAATCAGCCACCTACCTGAATCCCAAATTGCAGCCTGAATTGGGCCACCGACATTGACGACATCAAGAAGTCCTTCGCCAGGGAGCCAACGTGCCATGCGATTTTCACTCAGACTGAAAAGCCATTGTGATTCGCCATGCCAAACATCCAAAACTGTAGATTTAAATTTGTTCACACCCATCCTTATTATCGAACCATCTGAAGAATCGATTTCTGCCCAACCCCCTCCCAAGGAAAATGCCCATAATGATCCATTTGAGGCAATTAATTGGACAATTACATCACCATCTGGTAGATTCGAAAGACTCTCCCATTCTAGTAATTTCAATCGCCACAATTCGGTTGCATCTGGGGCAACTCGGTATACACCTCTATGGTGTGTTGCGAAAACAATGTCGCCATCCATTGAACAAATTGCCAGTGGCTCTGCATCGAGAACATGGGACCAAATGGAACCAGAAACCTGGAATGAATTCAATCGACCATTCTCTGCAGCAGAACGTAAATCGAGGAGCTCTGGTCCATCAACCAAGGGATCTCGTAAATCAATGGCAGCGATTCGTGCCAGAGACAATTCACGCTCTACCCATGTCGCCACCAATAAATTTGCACCAACGATTGTTGCTTCCGTGATTTTACCGGGAAACGGATGGCGTGTAGGGTCGATGGAATTGAGCCTCTGAGGATGCAAACGAACGATACCTCCCTCTGTATCGACAACTATGCAGTGCTCATCATTGGAAAGAAGCATGGACGGTGGAGATGGAGTGTCAGTATATTCCATCAGTTCATGCTGGAAGATGATGTTCTTGAATGAATGGGCAGCGAATGCTGAAAGTCAACGCACGCATCGGGCTTAACATGGGAGTACTGTTGATGGTGTCTGAGCAAGATATCGCATCTGTAATCCAAGGGGAAGCAGTCCTCGGAAGAAGCAAGTGGATTCAAATTGGAGCAATAGAAAATTGTCGCGCATGGAAACACTTCCAGAAAGATATCTGGATTTGGTGGATAAAATCTGGCTTCCTCTTTGAAAATAATTTGGATTCGCGATTTTCAAATGCGACAGGAGAAAACATTAGTGAAGTTATTTTCCTATCACGCCATTTTGCGGCAAGTGGAATGCCCAGTTTGACGCTACACGTAATTGGTGTACCTGGGGAAATTCCACATGGTGAAGAGGCAGAGCATGGTGGTATCAAGGGTCGTGTTGTACAACCAAATCCACGATTCGCAGATTGGTATAGATTAATGTGCAAAGCGGCAGTTGAGCATGACTTAGTACCGGAGTTTGACTTGACTATTGAAACGACACACCATGGGCCGATTCTGGATGTCCCAACAATGTTTGTTGAAATTGGCTCATCCGAAAGTCACTGGAATCGAAGAGATGCTGCGGAAGCATGGGCAGATGTAATAGTTGAGGGTCTCGGACTCGATGGCGGTAGTGGAAAAGGCGATTGGTCCAGCCTGACAACAGAGCAACGCGCCAATGAGAAAGTAATGGTCGGAATAGGTGGGGGGCATTATGCCCCTAGGCACTCTGATGTAATACGCAAAACTCGGTGCTGGGCAGGTCATCAATTGGCCGGTTATTCGTTACCTATGGAAAAGCCAACGGATGTTGATTGGGATCCAGATACTGGTAATTATCCAGTAGGTGCTTGGAAGCATTCGATAGAAACAGCGATTATTAGCACGAGATTGGCATTCGAAGGCTCCACTGTGATGGCACACCTTGATCGGAAATCATTCAAAGGTTGGCAAAGAAGAATCATCCATAGATTACTGAATGAACTCGAGGTCCCTGTCGGACGAACTGTAGATTTTGAGTAATCACTCGTTCTTTACTGAGTGGCCACACCGACCACAAGTTTTCCGATCTGAATGAACACCCATGAAAACACCGGGGCCACATTTCGGGCAGAACTCCTGCTTCCTAGTTAATTTGCCATCTTCAATACTGTATTTCGACCACTTGGCTGCTGCACTTGGACTGTCACCCATCACTCTTCACCTCCAGCAATTTCAACAGATTCTGAATCCGATTCATCATTTGTTACTGCCTCGACTACTTCGGGCTCGGGTGCTGCATCAGACAAGTTATTGTGCCGCTCAATGATGTACTTCGGTTCTTTTTCTAAATCATCGCGTGAGTTGTAGATAAAAGCATCCCCTGATGTTAGAGGCTGCCCAAATCTAGTGTTCACTGACTTAACGAGGATACGATCAATTGTTGCACCAGGCTCTAATTTGATTACTGCATCAACAATTTGTTTTCGTGTAGGCGTGGGTGAGCCAACATGACGCCATTGCCATGATATCTCGACACGGTTTAGTATAGGATTTTCTTTACGTCCAGTGATTTCCATTCTTTCTCCTCCTTCAGCGAATATTGACCTTCAATGCGTATTTTCCTGGAACTGTAATTCCAAGACGCTTTGCGACCTCGCTTCGGTCGCAATCGAGAATAATTGTATATCCTTGCCAATCTGTAGAGACTGGAGCAGATGGGCACCTTGAGCACTGAGCTGGCCCATCGCTGTCATCGAGAATTTGGTGGCATTCACCACATGCAAATGGTTGCTTTGCCAAATTAATCACCATCCTCGCCCAGCCAATCATGTGCACCAAGAGCTGTTTGTTTGCATGTCAAACCAATCTTACTTGATCGTGGATCGTGTGGATTAAGGGATAGCGATACAATTCTTGCACGAACAGGGGTACCCTCTGCAAGATACCTTCCAGACTGTCGACCCTCAACACGTCGTAGCCCTACGTTGATATCAATTGGTTCATCAAGAATCTGACTCTTGTGCAATAGGGCCTCCATTGGACCAATCCGGACGAATGCCCCAAACTCATGCACTTCACTAACGGCCCCATCTACTACTTCATTACCATCCATAGTAAACAGAAGGGCTTTGAAGCGAACTTTCTGGTAGATTGCTCCATCGCCATGAATAATACGACCACGACCTTGTAATTCATGCTCAAAAGTAAGCAATATGTAGTTTCCATCATCATCGAACCGACCTTCGAAAGCATCGTGTGCCAAGCGGTCGACGTGCTCCGAAAGTGACTTGCCTTTCTGTATGTATTCAGCAGGGATACGGATGGTATCCTCAATTATTTGTAGACTGTACATTTTTCCACCTCGCCTGGATTCACACCCTCAGGGAAGTAACAGCCTAGGACAGAAGACCCGTAAGCCTCCCGTCCCTCATCAGCTGCCGCCTCCAGAGGAGAGGTCGTCCAAGACGCTTCGGCGACCGAAGACCCCTCTATGAACACTTCGCAAAACCTGAACCTCGGAAAATCCCATTCTGACTTACTTTACGACCTAAAATAACTCTTGGCACGCGAACGTTCAAGAGGTGTTAGGGACACATACACAGCAATGGCAGGCGAACGTACTGTTGTACTACGTACAACAACACTTGTTGTCACACTTATGGCACTCCTACTTGGGCAGAGTTTGTCGCCCATTCTATGGGATGCTNCAAAAGATTCTCAAAATACAGAAAGCCGAACAGGAGATNCGTGGATTGATGGAGGAATTTCTTGGCCCCAATTCGGGCGAACACCGAGTAGAGAATCAAGCGTCCCGCCGCATGATCCATCCAATCCAACTGGAGATGAGNTACTAAGCATCACTACACCCGTAATTAATTGGATCCACTATCCTGAATCTGATGTCGGTGTAGAAACTCTTGGTGTTGCTGCTGGGAACTTTAGTGGCAATATTGACACCAGCGGACTTCAACTTGATTCATGTGCACGTGATAGTCTCTCACCTGTATTCATCCATCAGCAAAGTGTGGGAGGTAATCCACACGCGTTTGTCAGGATTGTCGATGGAGATACAAGTCAAACAATGTGGGAAATAGATGTGGGGGCAATTGACCGGGAAGTGAAAGCAACACCCGTATTACTCGATGNCGATGATGATGGGACACTTGAGATGTTGATTGTCTATGATCAAAACGGCCAAGCAACCGTTGAAATGTGGTCACCATATATTGAATGCGATGTTACTGGTTGGAAATCAGGTGGAAGTCACGAAAGTGATAGATTGTGGCGCTGGAGTCACAACTCTTTCCAAATGGCTGCAGACAGAACCTGCCAAACATGTCATGAACCAATAGCTCAACCGTTAATCGCCGATTTATTCCTAGATGGTGGNCCTGAACTGATTTTGGCGATGCATGATGACATCAATGATGAACCAAATGTGATTGCTCTCCCGTTACCAACGACTGGTACTCCAAGTCCAATTTGGGAAGTTACACTCGACAAAGGCACTCATGCATCAGATCCCGCATGGGTGAAAATTGATTCTGTTTCGTCTGCTATCATGCTCACTACAATCAATGAAAATAATGGCAACATGTGGGTCTGGCGTCTTAATGCTGCAAATGGGCAAGTCCAGTATGATGATACACTGAACAACCTAGATGGCGATACTGCATCACCCCATGTCCGCCTCCCAGGGCCAATTATNACGCAACTGGATTCAGATTCAGCACCAGAAATGATAGTTACTATTCCAACAGATATAGATGGTGCGGGCACGAGTGATGGGGCTGAATTCATAGGGATGAATGTCATAGATGGGTCCGAAATTTTTTCATTCACNTCCTCAAACGGATATGCTGATGCACCACCTGCTGTAATTGATTCCGATGGAAATGGAGTTACTGACAGAATATGTTGGAANACATGGTATAGAGATGGNCTCTCATGGCATGGCATGGTTGGCTGCCACGATTACAATGAACAAACACAAAATGCCATGCTAGACTGGAATCAGATAATCGAAGGCACTTCTGGAAATCCAAATGATGAGATATCTGTGTCTGCGCCGACCCCCATGAATATTGATGGGACTGGTTTTGATGAAATTGTTGTATCCTTTGGCCGTACAGTTTACGCCCATGATGGTGAAACTGGTTCTCGCTCTTCCATCAATGCCGATTGGGTTTCTGGTATCGAGCTACCTCATCGCACGTGGGCTAGTCACACCTTGGCAGATTTGGACAATGACGGAGCCTTGGACTTACTTGTTGGAGATATGTTGATTTCACAGGCAGGAGCTGATGTGCAACCTTTTGAAGATGGTTTGGCAATAACCTTCAACCCAAGTACACCAGATCCCGATGAAGATGTTACTGTATCTGTTTTCTTTGAGAATGTTGGAACTGCATCTACTGACACCGATTGCTTTGCACGAGTCTATGTAGACGGAGAATTATATCACACGCATCGAGAAGGAATCTTGGATCCTGTTTCGCCAACTGGAAATGGAAATTCAGCCTCATTCTCATTCCCATGGTCGGGCGGACTAGGAATCCATCACTTTGAATTAAGACTAGATGAGCATGTCAATCTGACACAAACTCGAACTGATAACGATAATACTTCATCAATACTGAATATCATTGCCCCATATAACGTTACAATTGGAACTCCAACTGACCCTGTTCGCGTTTTGCCTGGAGGACAGAGCGATGTTCAACCACTCATTACCTCAACAGGGAGGTTGCCAGGGACGTGGAGCCTGAGTATCGACGATTCAGGTTTACCAAATAACTGGACAATAGAAGACATAAATCCAGCAGGCTCAACAGGAGTGCAGATTGCTGTCGGTGGCACTTGGTCACCAACTCTGAGAATTAGTGCACCTAATGAAGCGCTGGGCACTGATTCGGGATTTGTTGTTCTAGAAATGACATTGGATTCAGACGGAAATATTTCGCAATCTGCAATTCTTCCAATAGAGGCAGAGCGCACACGTGGTTTGTCGCTAAGGGGGCCAGATGGGACTGCGCATTCAGGGGGTGTCGGAATTCCAGGGGAATCTGCTGCTGCTTGGATACTAATAGAAAATTTAGGCAATGCACCAGAGACTGTATCACTTCAATGGAACTCGACATCATGGGATAATGATTTGAAACTGTATGACCTTGATGGAAATGAAGTGAATCCACTGGTCCTAAATCCGAATCAAATNNGCGAATTAACTGCTCACTTGAATGTGCCAATTAGTGCAGCATTGGGGAGTAATGTTACTACTCAACTCACCATGTGTATTGGCGCTGGAGAGACTGAAGATTGTAGGTCAATAGATCTGACATTCACCTCTAATTTAGTTCGAATAATGCCACCTCATATCAGATCAGTTCCCGCAGATNATCGCCTCTGGGGCTTTGAAATCCAGTTGCCATCTGGTGTGAGTGAACTCGAATGGGATATGGCAAATGCTGGAATGATAATGANTGATTGGGAGTGGAACACAACTGGTGCACTCAGCATAGAGGGAACTACTCTAATCGCCCAAGGAAATCCAGGTGCAAGGATTGCTGGGTCACTAATTCTAGACATGCCATATGCAGCAAGTCCTATGTTACACAACTGGCAGGCTATTGAGCAGAACAATTCGGGTTGTGAAATCTATCTCTCAATGCAAGTACTACAAATCCATCGTGCTGTTTTGAGCATTACCTCACCGATTCAGCAACCACATCGCATGGATGTGGATGTGCAGGAAACCATCATGCTACGTTTATCCAATACAGGCAATGGACCAGACATATATGATATCGCTTGGCAAATAGATTCCAATCAAAACTTCTCTGTAGACCCTGGTATTTCCGTAGGAANCCCAACAAGTCAGTATGCACTAGGCGCAGGTGAGCTAAGAAGTATCCCCATCACGCTGACTTTACCTGAAGAAATGACTGCAGGACTTGGGCTTGACATTCAGTTCGAGATGCGGTCCCAGATCGATTACGATGTTTATGCAACAACAAATCTAGTTGTTGAAGCACGACAAGACCATAGGTGGGAAATGACATTGCAACACCAAGGTACGACTCTCCAAAGTGGTTCAACGATTCAAGCAGACCCGGGAGCTATTCTTGGCCTGATTCTTGAAACCGAAAATCAAGGCAATTTAGTCGACCAAATCGATATTAATCCACAGATTAGCATCATGGCTGAGGGCCTCGATGATGGGACTGGTTGGAGTGCATGGGGTGCTCAAAGCGAAGCAATTAACGTAAATTCTAGTGAGAACCTCTCAGTCGGAGTCAATGTTTCCGCAATTGCATGGAAAAATACTGTGGCAACAATCAGTTTCCATGGACTTAGTGATGATGTACAAATCGAACCGTTCATACTGTACATATCTGTTAATCACGTCCCGGGATGGTGGATACTAGCAGGCGGTGCAGATTTAGACATTGACCGGAATGGCGCTAATGTATCTCTTGTCGTAGAACAAAGAGGGAACTCCCCTGCTAATCCATTCATTACTGGATGGGTAGATGCAGGTGGGTGGGAAATTAACATCAGTGAAAATATCCCGACTCTAAATCCTGGAGAACGGGTCAACTTCACCTGTAGCATCATACCACCAGAGGGTGCCATTTCAGGTAACACTGTCGAATTGACACTCCGTGCAAAGAATGCAGATGGTGCAGGTGCAGGCCAAACTACACTACCTCTAAGGGTTGCCGCATGGCATGATTATGATTTAACAAGCAAGGAGGAATGGATGATATCTTCGAGTGGNGGATTGCCACTGGCNATGCTGACTAATTTAGGGAATGCACCTACATCCATCGACCTAGAGATATTGGGCCTACCTTCAGGCTGGTCACTTGGTGGGCCGATGCAAGTCAGCCTAGGAGTAGGTGAGAGTTCAGGTGTACCGATCTCTGCTATACCTCCAACTGGGAGCAATACTGGATACGATACAAGTGTCACCCTAAGAACCACTGACGAAAGTGGAACTCAGAAAGAAGTTACACTTACCCTAACCCAAAGTGAAAGATCTTGGCAAACAAGTCCAGTTCTATTCGGAACTTCTGGTGATGAATTAGAGCTAAAGTTCCACCCGGGTTTTGAAGTGAATAACGTGTTAGAAGGCAGCCAAAGNCTTTCCATGTCGGAGGNTGGNGATTGGCTCTGGNCAGTTCCTGTCATGGACTCCGACGGATCCATTTCAGTAGATGGGCATGTGCTGGATTATTGGGCAAGGGTTCGTAGTCCACCCACCAGAATGGGGAGTTGTACGGTTAATCCATTTGGAATTGAACCACAGGCAACTTGCACGATTCACAATGGTACAACATCTATTGGATGGACTGCTATTTTACGCGACCTATCCGGAAACGTTGTTGATTATAAATCTGGATATTTAGAGGCCAACACAACGCTAGGGGAAATCAACCTCAGTTCATCATCATGGGACCCCACCCCTGGGGAGCAAGTCCTAACTGTATCTCTAATTGATGCAAATGGGGGACTCATTACAGATAATTCACGGACAGATATCGTCCGTGATACTGATTGGAATTTAGAAATAACTACTGTTGAATTGCGTAAGCAAGCAGGACAACAAGAAATTGTAATTTCAATTTCAAGACAAAACCATGACAAAATCAGCAACTCCGTATGTCATGTCAACTTGGATTCTGGGTCTTGGAGCTCGGAGCACCGTGTAGATGTGGGGGGTGAAATAGCACCACAAATTATCATCAAACGGCCATCGGAATTAATTGATGGAGCCACAGTGAATGTAGAACTACAATGTAATGCACCTTGGGATTTAGACTCAAATCCAGACGATAATGCGGGTCTGGTGATATTATCTGAAGCAATTGCAGAGCCCTCAGAGGGTCTCGATTATGCAATGTTACTTGGAAGTTTAATCATTGTATTCGGAACCATGGGTCTATTCGGAATGATTCGCCCAGAAACTACAGTTAGAGTTGAGAAAAGAAAGAGAATCCGAGTGCGAGAAAAAGTGAAAACACGTGTTCCTTCACAGAAAGTTGCAGACGAAGATAACGATATATTCCTAGAAGATAGTCCTGTTAAGACATCACCAGTTGTACCAGAATCGGAAAAACTTGAGCCTATTCATGAAGATTTAGAGATTGAGGAACAAGAGGAAGCCCCCCCGATGGATGAGTTTGAGGCTAGATTGCAAAGATTGCGAGAAAGAAGACAACGCTCAAGTGGTGATTAATTGGATAGCATAGATACTAGCTCTGTGACTGCATTCCATACTTTCGAACCCATGTCGAAAGGAATTGACATCGAAGGATTTTCTAGATTTCTTGATCAGATAAGACAAGGAGTAACTACAGATTTACATGGCTTTATCGAAGCGAATGCTCAGATTGTAGAGAAATTATCGGCTGAAGGCGCGATGCTATCAAATGGTAGAGAATCGATACAGTGGGATGATGCAACCTTGATTTTTGTTGCTGCGAGAGAGGTCGAAAAGGATGGGGGGCCTGCAAGGGCTCTTGATCAAGGCATCTCCATCGAGCGATTAGGCAGATTCCCCAGCGAGGACGGCAATCCAATTGGCTACTTGAGAAGATATCTTTTGGATGAATCGCCTGAAAAATTAGGTGAACGCTTACTTGCCCAACTCGATGTCGGTTTAAGAAGTGAAATCCGAGGAGACGATTTCCTCAGCAATGGATTTGGAGGTATGTCACTTCATGGTTGGTTAACAGATTCAGATGTTACAAATTTGAGGAGTTTTCTCCAGCAAGCAAAGTGGAAAGTCGCTAAGGACGAGGTGTTCGACGGGGGTGTAAGGGAAATTGTTCGGCACCTTTCAATCATGCTCAAAGCAGCTGAAAAAAGGGGCGTTGGTATAATTATGCGCTCCCACACCTAGTTTAGAAGTCGTTTCCAGTTAATCGCTCAAACATGCTTTCATAAAGTGCTGCTGTTTGATCAATAATGTCTTGTGGCAAGGCTGGAATTGGTGGCTCTTCAGTCCCCCCATCGCGTGCTGCATAAAGTTCAGAGTGATGCCCTGTACCAATGTAGTGCTCTCTAACAAATTCTTTCGACAAGGAAACAATCTTGCCATTTGCATAATCGTCGGCAGCCCACCATCGATCCTCATCAAGTGTTCCAAAGGAATCGACTAATACTGGTTTTCTACCTGAGCCCAAGGCAAATTCCTTCTTGCCATCAACATGAATTAGTCCCCTTTTCTTAGCCTCGCGTGCAATAATCTCGTCGACTTTTAGGACGATTTCTAGTATTGCGTCAAATTCAGCATCAGTTAGATTTGAAATCTCGAGTGCCTCTTTTCTATCAAGCAAGCGATCGAATTTCTCAAACTTAGTTGAGACTTCAAGATAGGGTTTTGGTAATTTCACCCCTTCATCAAGTACTGTACCTTTTTCGAAACCGAATTCTTCTGCACCTACATCTCCTCGCTTGTATCTTCTCCACCCACTACCTGCTAGATAATGACGGCATATGACTTCGAGCGGTACGAAAACATTCTCCATGTCGCGTGGAATTGCTCCTGGTTCACGTATCACATCAAAACGACGCGCCAGAACTCGGTCAGGAGCGTTCATTTCGATGATGTGTGTATCACAAATCCCTGCTTCCTCTACAAGTTTGAACCAGTGGCAAGATGTCCGATTCAGACTCTCTCCCTTTCGTGGAACAAGTGAGGGAATTATTTGATCGAATACAGATATCTGATCTGTATATCGAAACTCAATCACATCGGGATTATCTGTGCTCCAAACTTGCTTGACTTTACCAGAATACAGTAACTCTGCCATAAGGGAATCTCCGACGAATCCGTCTTTGAACATTCCCAATAACACGAATGCTCAAATTAAGCCAAGAGCATCCTCTATCCGATTCAATTCAGGACCTGTTGTCTGAGACCCAGCCCATGCCCCTTCATCAGTAGCCACGCATCCAGAACCAACGTATGGGGAGCCGAAATTAACAGTGCCAACCATTGCAGGGACTCCCAAAATTGATTCGATTTTTTCCACATCATGCTCGGTTATATCGGGGTGAACTAATACGCCCTTGTTGTTACACACTGCGACACTCCCCGGAGTATCATTTCCTGCAATATTAATCGCTGAGCACTCAACTCTCAGAGTTTCGGAAAGGACGTCAAGGCCCTCTTGAGGAAGGACGGGACTTGCAATGATCCCATTCTCATTAATGACTAACAGATTCCCTGCGGCATTGACTCCACTCTCCATGACGATGACATCGCCGTAAGATGTTAATCGGTCTATGTCCTCACTTGTTGCAATATCTGCAACTGCGATTCCATTTGAGTTCCCAGCAATCAGGGCGCCAACCAAGGCACTACCACCTATGGAAATTTTCGCAACTTCAAGACCAAGAGTAGATTCCAATGCAGAGACTTCCTTTTTTGAAAGCTGCATGGGGGCGAAGAGAACTGAACCTGCCACTGCAAGGTGCACACCGATTTGCCCAGTACCAAGTAAATCTGCAGATTTCAGCCCCATAGGAGTCCCCCGTAAACGAAGCGCTGAATCCACCTTTCTTAGCCATACCGCTGGTGAATTGCGAAAGATAGCCTTACGGCCAAGTGAAATTAATTGCGGGGGTAGAAGATGGACTCCAGCCGACACGAGGTCGGCTGGAATCCGAAAAGAGGAGAAGGAGACACAACGACTCTCGTTCCCGTGGACTCTCGTACCACAGTACCGGAAAAGACGCAGGAGGTCTTGACTTCTGGGTTCGGAATGGGACCAGGTAGACACCTCCGCTATGGCCGTGTACAAACTCCTCTTGAATATGAATCGACGTTTCCTTTGGACAGAGGCCCACACAGTGTGGTGCGGAAAAAAATAAAGAAGATGCTCGAGCGATTAGTGCTGCTGGGCTACACACCTCGGCGAACCTTGGTGCTTACACCCGCAGTCTATCAAAC
>PBMO01000014.1 GCA_002722595.1 Methanobacteriota archaeon
AATAAGTCACCCTGGAGATTTAGTCGTTGGAGTTGGGATATCTGAGGTTGGTTCCTCAACAAGCAATAGAATAGAAGTGAGCCCTGCTTTTTCGGAGTTTTACGAAGACAATGGTATAGGCGAGGTGACAAAATTAACCGAGAACACTCACGGGTTCCCAGATGAAGATTCAAGCCCTGATAGTGATCATTTCAGAGCTTGGATTCAGGAAAGATTGACAACAGCATTTGATGTTGCAGATTCAGCAAACGCAGGAATAGTCCGTCCCACTCCCGAAGAAAATACATGCCGATGGTGCAACGTCAAGGAAATTTGCGGCCTCGCCTCAACCGTGGGGGGTGACAAATCATGGAGTTGAATGTAGGGCAGAAATTGGCTCTTGCTATTGACATGCATCTCATATTGGATGCAGGTGCAGGTACAGGAAAAACTCAGAGTATTGTTGGAAGAACAATTGAACACTATTTGTCGATTGATCAAAGGGCCACCCGCTTGCTACCTCCTGGTCCTAGGCCCAAGCCTCTTGCATCCGGCGCCTTGAAAATCGGGTTATCAGAACGGGAAGATCTTGAGAATTGGCAGGGTCTTCTTCCAAGTGAAGTAGTAGTCTTGACATTCACAAATCGTGCAGCAGATGAAATGCGCCATCGTTTGTGGACTGAATTAAATCGGTTGAAATCTGGTCCAAGTCGAGATGACGGAGGTATACGTCGAGATTCGCGAGTCACAAGTGATGGTTTTATTCAGCAACTAACCGCTATGCTTGAAGACGCACCGATTGGAACCATAGACTCGTTTTTATCAAGATTAATCGGGCCATGGCGTGCCGATTTATCTCAAAGACCTACGCATGAAATAATCAATGAAGCAGAAAGAAATGTTCTGTTAAACCAAGCTTTGGAAGGCCTTTGGAGATTACGTTCACCTGATGATGCTGTAGCCGCTGGCGTATCAGGTGAAAGGGCCCCTTTCGTCATCGAAGCACGAGATCGTTTAGCGCGGAGATTTGGAAGTAGGAGCGCGGTTCGCAAGGTTCTTTCATCCCTTCTTTCGAATAGAATTTTTGTTGATTCGGTCGCACGTCGTTTGGAAGGTGAAAATGGCGTGGATGCAGAAGATGGAAGGCGTTTAGTCACTCAAATTCCTGCACCAGTGGATGCTGATTTCAATTCATTTGTTTCAGAAATTCATACTGCAACTCTTGAATGGGTAGATTTAGTCAGAACCCATGGAGATAAACTCGACGTAGTTTCTGCAATGGGGATGCAAACAAGGTTTCGAACACTCGTCGAACTGGTTGATATTGGACCTCCATCAACGCGCTGGGAACGATGGTTGTGGCTGCATGCACTATGTGTGACAACCTGCACAATATCTTCTCACAAAAATTCCTCAGTGAGTGCTTTTGGTCGAGGAAATTTATCCAATTCTCCTGATTGGCCTAGAGGAATTGAAACTTGGAGCAAGGTCAAAGATCCAGTGGCTAAAGAGAGTGGTAAAAGCCTAGGCGAATCGATTAAACAACTTTGGAATTGTACTGATGGAAAGTCGTTTCGTCCACTTGCCAGAGCCATATATCTCATGGATTCAACAACATTTGAAGTCCCTTTCATGCCAGCCGTAGATGGATTAATCCCTGATCGTATTGAATCACCTATAGGCTATGCATCTACAAGCAATAATCCTGGCTTTGGAATTGAAGAGGAAGCTCTTAATTTGCAAGATATTTTGATTTGCCATCGATCATTGCTGGATATATTACATGAGTTGAAAGTTAGAATGGGTGTACATGAGTTCGATGATGTGGCCTCACTTGCTGGTGATTTGCTTTTGGCTAGATGCCCCAGAATAATGCGTGCAGATTACCCCATAGAGGTGGTTCGGGCTTTGGATTCATTACCTGAAGAACCATGGAGAGATGAGCACATCCACACAGCCCTATCTCACTTAGATCAACTTGGTGAAGATGCATCAGCATCAGGATTTGCGATGAAAGACATAACACGCTGGAAAGAAGATTTACAGAAAAGATACTCAAGATTGCAGAATATTCGTTCGCGTTATAGGGCATTCATCATTGATGAAGCGCAAGACAATTCGGCCCAACAGTGGCGATTATTGGGGAGGCTTTGGGGTCCGAGATATCTGCCAGAGGGTAGAACTGCTCCAGATACACCGTGGGAACCTACAGTATGTTGTGTAGGAGATCGGAAGCAAAGTATCTATGCGTTTAGGCAGGCACAAGTATCTGGATTTGTTGCCTTTGGGAGGTCTCTTCGTGATATCAATCAGCACGAACTGTATAGTGTTGAAGCTTTGACACGTTCTCCGGAATTACGCCGTCCAACCGAAGCACGAGACCCTCGATACAGTGCAGATGGAGGCTTATCCACTTTGTCTGATCTCCCAGATTCACGCAGTACAGCAGATACTGCATGGATAAGGTTTGATGAAGTGGAAAAAGGAAGCACTTCCCCTGTGGATGCAATAGGTCGCTCACAGGGCCATGTAGAATTGGTTGTAAATTATCGAACNGCTGGTGACTTACTCAATAGGATGAATGATTGGTGGGAAGATATTTTCGATCCAAGNCATGATAGATTTCCCGGTGATTGGTATGCACGACCTCAAGCATTAATCCCAGATCGTTCTGAAGAAGANGGGCGATTGGAATGGCTTGTTCCCGCTAAGTTACCGAGTTCGGGACATCCTGAAGTTGATCTGACAATTCCACTTGATCCATTTTCATCAGGTTCAACTAAAGAGATGGAGAATGCACTGATTGCTGCACGAATTCANGCATTGATTACTGGTGCTGAAACAAGAGTAGGGGATACTAAGCAGGGCACCATAGGTCCACTGAATCCAGGTGAAATATTGGTCCTTCTACCTAGTCGATCGAATCTGGATGATCTCATGTCCAGACTCGAAGCGGCAGGAATTCCTGCGGTTGCTGATAAGGAAGGCAGTTTACTACAGAGGCCAGTAATTAGACCATTACTGGGCTTGATAGAATGGCTTGCAAGACCCAGCAGTCGTCATGCTGCTGCAATCGTTGCACGCTCATGTTTGGTTGGATTGAACGACAAACAATTGCAAGAGTTCCTCGGTGGTTCAACAGTGGGTGAAAATCTATTCATCAGACTTTCATCAATTCTTGAGGATAGCCCACATCGTTCATTGGTTGACAGATGGGCGATTTACTCGGAGAGCGG
Organism: Methanobacteriota archaeon; assembly: GCA_002722595.1. Taxonomy (GTDB): domain Archaea; phylum Thermoplasmatota; class Poseidoniia; order Poseidoniales; family Thalassarchaeaceae; genus MGIIb-P. The sequence continues at coordinate 3,216 of PBMO01000014.1, forward strand.
TTCTATCCGAGAAGCATTAGATACGACTCTGAATTTTAGTGATCTCCTTGTTGCACACCCAAAGCCATCTGAGAGAAANGATTCAGAAACTTTTCTGCAAATGGTTGAACAGCAATTGGAAAATGTTGGTGGCGACCCAGTCCTTTTGGCAGATCGGCTGACTTACTTGATAGACGTCGCTGCGAATGCCATTTCAGCNTCAAGTGACGCATCTTCAGATTCNGTTCAAATAATGACAATCCATGGTTCAAAAGGACTCCAGCGCCGTTGTGTAATTGTTGGGGGGTTGTTTAGTGAGAGTCAGGGTAATATCAGTCATGATTTGCGAGATAGAGTTATTGCTACACCGAGTTTGTTTGCCTCTAACCCTCGCCCATGGCTGTCGGATAGAAGTATAGACAGTGGGATCTGGACATTTGCGAAAACTCTTCAAGAGGCTCAGATACAAGCTGAAGCCCGTCGTTTGTTCTACGTAGCCTGTACTCGAGTTAAGGACTACTTGATTATAGCAGGGGCGCCCAATGATTCATTTTGGAATGGTAAACAAGTATCAATGAAACCACGCTCAACATCCATGCCAACCTTTGGACATATGTGGTTCCAGTCATTGGGATGGGAGCCTGATGAGGAATCCAATCGATATATNCTGGATCCTTCAACAGTACCATTNCCAGTATACCATAACGTATCAGAACTTGGAGAACAAAATTCCATTTTCAGCCCATTGGTTCGTATGAGTAGGTTGCATGAATCCTCCATGATTGCGTTTGAGGATGTAGAGAATCCTGAACAAGAAGAATTNCCCACCCGCACTAGATCTATTCGAATTTCTCCACATCAATTAGACACGGCATCAATCTGTCCCAGTTGTTATTGGAGTCTGCTGAAACAGGGAATCTCTCCCAGCAATCAGTCCTTTGACTCTAGCAAGGAAACCCTTGCCGAGAATGTTGGATTACCGGCACCTAATGTGATTGGAACAATATTCCATCGCTTGGTTGAGATAGGCTTGGCCAATCCTGGTGTCTCTGGAAACCTTAGTGCCCCATTACCGGCTCAATGGACGCTTCAATCACCTGACTTATTGAGTGATGAGAAAACGATCGATTCAGTCCTCACTGAGTTATTACCACCAGATGCAGATGCATTGTCCATGAAAGGTCTATTGAAACAAATGGCTGTTGCNATCCAAAGTGGCNCACTAGGTACTCTCACTAGTGGGAAAAAATGGGCAGGAGAAGAAATTGAAGGTCTTAGAACCGAATGGCCATTTAGTCTAAATTACGGAATTGATTTGGTTGTAGATGATAGCATGTGGACTCCACACGGACCACACAAACTTGCGAACATCGAAAAATTTGTTTTCTCGAGCAGTGGGATTGCTGATTTGATNCTCTGCACACGATTTGATGATGATCGAGGGGCCATTCGAGCAGTCGATTTGAAAACCACAGCAGCCGCACATCTTTTCTCTGGCAAAGATCATCCCTTACTGAATACAACAGGACCTGAAAGAAGTTCTGCAGAACAAGAGCTTCTAGATCACTACAGGATGCAACTGGCACTCTACACCCANGCTCTTTTACAACAAGAAAAGGCCAGAGAAAAGGCTGGAATAACAAGTAGAGTTGTACTTCCACCTGCAATTCTTTCATCTGTAACCGGTCGAATGATTGTAATGACAGACGAAGAAATGCACTTGGCGNTAGAAGATTTACACACACTCTTGCAGAATTTAGCCAAATCTGTTTTGGCCTATGATGAACAAGAAAATAAGNAAAGATCTGATTGTCAGTGTAAATTCTCGGGAATCCATCTGTAATCTGGATAGATTTATTGATTATAGAAGAGTTCTTCTGAGAGCAGTCCTTTTGCTCTAAACCATCCTCGCAGTGGTATGAGCGACTTGGATTTCGATGCCATCCACTCTTGGGTCGATGAACAATGGGAAAATCATGCATTGGGTAGTTTGTCAGATTTTATTGAGATACCAGCCCTTTCTCCTGCATTCGATGAGGATTGGGCCTCAAATGGTTATCTNGATGANACAATAGATTTGTTTCTAGATTGGTTGAGTAAATTACCAATGAAAGGCATGACTTGCAATGTCCACAGATTAGATGGAAGGACACCAGTACTGACAGTCACAGTCGAGGGTACCGGTGAAGGAGAAGTACTATTCTACAGCCATTTGGACAAACAACCACCTTTCACAGGTTGGTCACAAGGGAAAGGACCATGGAAGCCGGTTAGAGAAGATCCATGGCTATATGGACGAGGCAGTGTAGATGATGGATATGGTGGTTACCTCAGCATATTGGCAATTCTAGCCTTACAGCAACACGGCATACCCCATCCCAAGGCAACTTACTTGATCGAAACTTGTGAAGAATCAGGNTCATTCGATTTACCTGCTTATTTGGAAGANCTTTCAGAACTTCTTGGGACTCCTGATTTGGTTGTAGTTATGGATTCAGGTGCAGGCGATTATGAGCGGTTGTGGGTTACCACAAGCCTTCGAGGTTTGGTGGGTGGCACCCTAAGAGTCGGCGTCAGCCAAGAAGGCGTCCATTCGGGAATGGCTGGTGGAATAATACCCTCTTCATTCCGCATCGCTCGTTCCATCATCAGTCGGATTGAGGATGAATCAACAGGCCAAGTTTTGTTGCCAGAATTATCAGTTGAGATTTCAGATGAATTACGCGCTGAGGCGGATGGTATTGCAACGGTATTGGGAGAAAAAGTGTGGACAGATTTGCCAGCACTCCAAGGCGTNGAACCACAAACCCCTGGGCTATCAGAAATTGTTCTTTCAGGAAATTGGCGACCGTCATTGTCAGTAACTGGTGCAGATGGGATGCCTTCAATCAAAGATGCAGGCAATGTACTACGTACTCACACATCCCTCAAATTGAGCATGCGNATACCTCCTGGCGTAGATGCTGACGAAGCACAAGAGGCAATGTCAACAACACTAGAAGAAAANCCTCCTCATGGCGCCCATGTATCTTTTTCAACCGATGCTGCTGCAAACGGTTTTTCAGCACCACCAATGGAAGAGTCATTTCGTAAAGCACTTAATGACGCAAGTCTAGCCACCTTCGGTAACCCAATGCAGGTTTTCTTTGAAGGTGGCACAATTCCTTTCCTAGCAATGATGCAGGAAAAATATCCCGATGCTGCTTTCCTTGTTACAGGAAGTTTGGGCCCTGGTGGTAATGCACATGGCCCAGATGAGAAGTTGCATATTCCCGCTACAAAGGCAGTAACCACATGTTTGGCTGCAGCAATTGCGTCAATGAATTGAAACAACGTNGTTCGGGAACACGTAGTGTTCCCTNNGATTCAATGCTCTTGGGGGAGCGGGTTATAAGACAGGGCAACCGGTGGCGTGTCCCGAGGGATACTATGTCCGAAGAAGGTGGAGACTCAGGAACAGTCACTCCAGAACTGCGTATTCGGCAGTTAGAAGACCGTTTGGCAGAAGAAACTGAGCGTTTAGTAAAGCTGTATGATGCATTCGAGCAGCAAGAAAAAGAGATTGTTGGCCTCAGGGCTGAAATCGAAGTACTTGAGAAAGAAGCAATTGACAAGGAAATCGCTCGAGAGGGTCTCGACGCACTACTAACACAGAAGGATAATCGTATCCGAGATTTAGAGGTCGAAGGGACAACCACATCTCAAAGAGTGAAGCATCTTGAACCCGCCCTCGAAAAGATGGAAGAAAAATACACCCGTGAGAAAGAGAGACTTGCTCGCGTATTCGAAATTGCAGAGGAACTCGATGGTGACCTACGTCTTGCTGTTGCTGAGATGAAAGCACGTGATGATTGGTATGTTGATCACATGCAAATCTTTGAGGATCTAAACCGTGCGATTAAGACTCGATATGACATGATTGAAAATGCTGTTGAGGCTGAGCGAAAATCAACTCACATGCAAAGAGCACTAAAGGAGCGCCTTGATGAAATTCTAAGTGCGCCTGAAGGTGATGCAGCTGCTATGGTCAAAGATATTGCAGATGACTTGGAAGACGACGGCGTGCTTAATCGTTCAAACGAAGAAGAGGAGTGAACCAAATGGGCGGCTTAGCCCGCGGAGGCCTTTCTCCAACACTCACATGGTTGTCAATGGGTTTAGCAGTTGAATCCATTGCATTGATTGTAGATGATTTAGACGGACTTGCTCATGTTGCCGGAATGCTTTGTTTCATCTTCACCGCAATTGTAGCCAATTTCTATCGAGACCCTGATCGCCCAATTCCCAAGAACGAGGGGATCGTTGTCTCACCTGCAGATGGTCACATCATGTTTGTTGTTCGAGAGCGAGCAATTGGTCGAAGACCAACCAAAGACGAATCCTCAATCCACGACGATTTAACTGGAGATTGGCATGAAACACCTTGTGAAGAGCCACTCAATTTCCCAAATGAACAACGCTGGGAAGCAGTTCCTAAGGGTGAGGAATCTGAAACCGATGCATGGAGGGTCGCCATCTTCATGTCACCTTTCGATGTTCATGTGAATCGCGCTCCTGTGGCCAGCACAATCGTGCGTATGGAACACCGGACCGGTAAGGGCCTGCGAAGAGGACCATTTGTCCCCGCTTATAGAAAAGAATCTGCTTGGAATGAACGTGTGCGAACAGTATTTCAGCGGAGTGATGGTTTACGAGTAGAATCAACACAAATCAGTGGGCTTTTAGCTCGAACCATCGCGCCTTGGTCTGGCGAAGGCGATGAGATGCGTCGTGGTCAGAGATACGGTATGATTCGACTCGGCAGTCGTGTTGATGTACGAGTTCCTGCCATGAAGTTCACACCTAATGTGATTGGTGCGCATGCTAAGAAACCAGAATATCCCAAGGGTGAGTTTGTTCAAGCTGGGACCAGTATTTTGTTTATTCCGGCTTAGTTCCATCCGCTTTTCGAATGCATTTAGCAGGGATTCCTCCCCAAATTTCGCCAGCCGGCACAACGGTATGTTTTGGTAAAACAGCTCGAGATGCAATAACGGCCTTATCGCCAATCACACAGCCGGGGTTCACTTGAGCACTCGTCCCAATAACACACCGCGAACCAATCTTCACGGGTGCCAAATGAATGCCATCTTTTTCGAACAGATGACCATTGATGACCGCGCCACCTCCGATGATGGTTTTAGGACCAACTTCGACCATGTAGCAGTCATTGACAACAGGAGATACAATCTGTGCACCCTTGCCAATTTTCATACCCATCATGGTGAAGTAGATGTTACCAATAAAGGAAGGGACCATCCATTGCAAAGAAGGTGTTGCAAGTCGATGAAAGAGAGACATGAAGGCCCATCGAATGGTCAACCAACTTTGTGTAGGGGCTTGTGCAGCAACTGACTTCGGTCGCAAAATAAGGCCGAAGATTCCTAGTATAAACAAATCAAGGATGCACCATACAAGCAGGCCCATACCAATGGCAGCACCTTGTGCTACCAGTTGTTGCCAACCATCGTAAGTCACTCCTGCCTCATGGAATAACCAGATGCCAGGAATGGCGGCTAGACCCCAAACCAAGAAACCACATGGCATGGCTAGTGTCGATAATACTGCTTGAATGGTGCCGAAATTTTTCATCGGCTTTTTCATTGAATCACGACTCCATACCTTGGGTTTCATTGCGTTCATCTTCTTCCTGAGCGACGCGAATACCTTCCTCAATATCGACACGGCTGGTCAGATAGGTTCCAGCAAGAATCACGACTGTAATGGTGAGTAGTGCTACACGACTGTCGAAGGTTGTACTAGCAATCGCATACAGTGCAGTCCCAATCATGGCTGCGGATTTCCCTAGGAATCCAAAGAATCCATAGAACTCAGAAGCACGGGTTTTCGGAGTCAAAACTGAGAACATTGAGCGTGCTTGGGCACCTGCTGAACCCATGGCACAACCAACAAATAATCCGAGAATAATCCACTGCATGGATACACCAATATTCAGTGGTTCCCATACCGTATTGCGCATCATGACAGCCCACGAATCTGCAGGTCCACCTTGATCCACCATGGTAGGGTGTCTGTCACCCACTTCATCCTCTCCTGCAATGGTAGACGTTTCATTCCCACCAATGACTATGATTGAAAATCTGTGATCACTGGCATTGTCAAATGCTGCAACCAGTGCCACAGCATCTTCCTCAGTAATTGACTTGGTTTCTTTTTCCTGCACTGTAGCTTGATCTGCGAGGAATGATGCACCAAATATCCCTACGCCAACCAACAAGAATGCAGCAAAGAGTCCCATAATCCCAAGTTCTTTTTCTTGAATCCACTTGATTCCAAGGCCCAATAATCCGACCACGGCCAAGATGAATACACAAATCATCAAGCCTGTTCCGAGTGTACTTTCTCCAGAATCTTCTACAGAATAATCAGGGTCAGGGAAATGTGCTTGGAAGGCATCACGGAACTCGGCATCACCTTCAGAATCCTCTGCAATCCAACCTTCGTATCCTCGATCATAGAGCGTGGTCATGTCATACATTTCAGTCTCATTATTCCACTCGAATTGGAAATCATAACGCTCAGCATCTTCCTCACCTTCCAATTCCAAAGGCGCAAATCCAGCGGCAGTTACAGATACTGCACAGTAAATCAGAAGTGCTAGCATCAAGGCAAATTTCGTGCCTCTTGCCGCAGCAAGTTTTCCAAATACGAACGTCATCGGGACGGCAACAATGTTGATGGTCAACAAGAGCATGATGTTCATACTCGTATTGATTCTTAGTACTGATTCACCAAATGCGCTCGCCATGCTTGCGATTGTATTCACACCGTCGTAGAACAACAGATAGGCAACCAAGAAGAATGCGAGGACCTTGAATTTTCGAATTTCCAAGAATGTCTTGAACACCTCACTGTATGCTAGTTTTGCCGCTCCAATCATCCGCTTCAGGTTATTCTCTCCAAAACTGTGCCATTCTACTTCAGAAGGTATCTCTGGTTCTGGTGTCCACTTGAAAATCAGTGCACCAAAACCCCACCACCAAAGTGAAGAAGTGACAAAAACTGCTGAGAGCTTGAAATTGGTATCCCAATTGAATGGACCTAGTAGTAAAATCAGGTGGAATATGAGGAGTAATGAACCACCAGCAAACCCGTAAATGTAACCCCAGGTTGACAATTGATCCTGCTCATCTCGCGAACCAAGATAGGGCATGAATGAGTAGTAAATCACGTTGCCACCAGTGAACCCAATCGTACCAATGGTAAACATGACTGCGAGTACGATGTATCCATCAGAACCGAAGTAGGGCGCCGCACCCATCAATGCACAGAATGCGATACCAGCGGCAGTATACCATTTGAGTAATTTCTTTTTGATGGGCATTCGATCAGCAATAACGCCGAGTGCGGGAGCCGTCAGAACAACGAATATCATTGAGATAGTCAGAACTGTTGCATAAAACGAGTCACCCGTCTGTGTACCCGTTGCTTTGTTGTACAAGTTGGCCATCAATTGCGGTGCAACTACAGTCATCACTGTGAGCGCATAGGCTTGGTTGGCCCAATCGAAGAAATACCAACCTTTCACAGCTTTTTCATTTGACCCTGCATTTTCGACAACGACAACATCACTCATGACGGGTGGCAGCCCAAACTAGCCTATAACGGCACACCCGGACATTTGTTGAAAAACGAGGGATTGAAAACGAGAACGATACCCCGAAGGGGTATGGGCGATATTGTCACGAAGGGTTTGATGCCACTTCCAGGCAAGGCTGTAAAGCTCCATCACCTAGTTAAAGCACCAGAGAATGCAATTGAATCCATCCGAATACGGGAAGCGTGGGATGCAGATGTTCCTGCGACGGTTTACGTCACACCTGAACGCCTTCCAGATGGAACTCCATGTACTGCTGCCACTGTTATTTTACGAACAAGAGGCTGCCAATGGTGGTGGAAATCTGGTTGTACATTCTGTGGATATTTCAATGATGTACGTGATGATGTCACAAGTCTGAATTTACACGCACAATGGTTGGCAGCAAAGAATCAATTGAATAATTTTGAAGGCTGTGAAATGGTCAAAGTGTACACATCGGGGACTTTCTTTGAGGACGAAGAGAACCCGGTAGATTGGCAAGAAACAGTCTTGACTGAGACGGCAGCGATGGGCAAGCATCTAATCGTCGAAGCTCAAGCACACCTTTGCAATGATGAAAAAATCGCTTGGGTAGCTGAAAAACATCCAGGGTGTACTGTGGCGATTGGACTCGAGGCATTCGATGATGAGGTATTGAAGTTCCATTGCAATAAGGGATTTAGAACCAAAACATGGGAGAAAGCCGTGAAAACCTTACAAAAACATGGCCTTAGGACAAAATCATATCTCTTGTTTAAACCACCATTTATGTCTGAGGGAGATGCTCTCCATCATGCCATAAAATGGATCAAAGATATTGCTGAGCATAGTGATGAAATCAGTGTTAACCCAATGAATATTCAGAAGAGAACAATTGTTGATAGAATCTTCAGGCATCGTGAGTATCGACCTCCATGGTTGTGGTCTTTAGTTGAGATGATTCGTACTGTCCATCCAATCATTCATCCAGAAAAACAGGATTCAATAACACGGTTGATTGTTCACCCTACCGCAGCAGGTTCAGTTCGAGGCGCACACAATTGTGGTAAATGCGACAAAGAAGTTGCTGCAGCAATTGAGCGATATTCTGTATCGAACTCACTCTTGGAATTCGAAGGGTTGGATTGCTCTTGTCAGAAACTTTGGAAGACTGAAATTGCTTTAGACAAATCCCTTCCAATACCATTAGGCAGCGGTTTAGATAGAAGGCAAGACCCGTTGGAAAAACTCCTCTCTCCATGAACGGACCCCCTTTGGGGGTCCTTTGTCTCGCCGAACGCTTATGAGCGCTCTACTGGTGGCCACATTGCCCATAGGGTAATCTTGAGAGGCTTTCAGATGAACCTTGAATCAAATCTACCAGACGTAACACTAGGCGACGATGAGCCACCCATGGCGAAAGTCATGCTCGTAGTAAGCATAATCTCTGCATTAGCACTTCTCATATTACATGGAGTTTTATTTCCCGGCTCAGAGATCCCACATCTAGGTGATGTAGTGTCATTGTTTGGTGGTTTGGCCAATAGTGGGATATGGTTCTTCCTTATTGGTATCATTGTCGGATTTTCAATGATGTTGGCTAATGTTCTTGGAGGAGCAGTTGAAGATTGAGGAGGTGTGATGTATGCTATTAGTTGATTTAATCACGCTTTGGTTTTGCTTTTTCTTGATATGGGCCCTAGTTAACAGAGGTGTGCCAATTTTCCAGGATCTGATTCGCGATATGACTTTCTTTTTCATGGAAAAAGCGTTAGGTCCAGGAGCCGATTTATTCACTGGCGGCCGTGGTTCAGGTGCAGTAGCATGGATGATGCATGGGATGCTATGGACCTGTATTGGTGGGACATTCACTTTTATCGGGCTTTGGATGGGTCATGACCCCGATGCCATCGCAAGCCTCTCCAGCGTGTACTACGAACCAACCACTGAGACCATCAAAACAGTGGCTCACGGTGCCTCAACAGGAGGTATTCTCATGCTATTAATTGGTGCAGGACTGCATATCAATGCAAGACTTTCAGGAGTAGGACTAGCAAGTGAGACAAATGCAGTAATTGTGTCCTTCGGTTTTTCGACAAGTCTCTTGATTGGTTTCATTGCAGATCATCTCAACAGTGACCTAGGGGACTTGTTTGGTACAATTGCCTCAGTACTTTCTCTGATGGTAATTCTTGCAGTATTGGCCAATCATTTGCTAACAATTGGTCGCCGTAAGAATTCAGCAATCATGCCAAGTCAATGGCTTATTGTTGGAGGCTTATCCCTTCCACTGTTACTATGTTTAGCTGACATTCTTGTTGGGGTGAATGATGCAATGAGTGAGAGCATGGAGGTATTGCCCATGCTCACTGGCGCACTCGCGGTAGCACTCTATGTGGTTCCGTTTGAAGCTAGAATGCCCTTGTGGAGCCGAACACTAGCTGGTGCAACAGTACTCATGTCTTTCATGGCATTAAGCCCTATTGGTGTTGAAGGGGTAGTTGATGTCAGTCTCAATGAAGCAGCCCTGTTGAGTATATTCTATGCCGCAAGTATGATTCCAATTATTGCAACATTCACCAACGTTTTCCAAACAGCTCGTTCAAATTGGGACATTGCATCATCAAGTCCGGGTTCAACTGCTGTGATGATGGGAATGTTCCTGTTGGTAGGCAGTTCGATAGGACATCTATTCATTGGGGCCGATGCTCATTCAGTCGAGGAAATACAGTACCTCACACCATCAATGGATATCCTATTCTTGTGGGGGGCAATGGGACTGATTGCATGGGGTGGAGTCATTACCTGCTTCCCTGTTGCTGCCAATCGAAAATTGCACAGTACTGGTACTAACAGGATGACCATTTGGATGATAACCGGTGGTGCAACTCTAGCATTCCTGTTCAGCATGGGTGCAAGTATGGTCGCATCTTCATATGCATCTGCTGCTGCTGCTAATGATACGATTGATCCCGACTTGATTGACATGTCATCGATTGAAATACTCAGCACACTTGGCTCAGTTGCATTCTATTCAGTTGTTATCGCAGCGATTCTGATGATGCTCAACATGATCCGTGGATTTTTTGGTGGAACTCCTATGGGTATGGAAGAACCAGCATCTCCATCTGCAAACCGTCTAGCACTCACCCCAGGGACTACAACAATCCGGCAACTACTATCTGCAGGTGCTGGAGTTGATACAGAAATCGACGTTATCTGTGACACCTGTGATGAGGAAGAGTGATCATGAGAATTGGTCTGGTGGGCAAGCCCAACGTGGGCAAATCGACCAGCTTTGCCGCTTTGACCGAAAGTTCGGTTGAGATTGCAAATTATCCATTTACTACTATCGACCCAAACGTAGGTGTGACATTTCTTCCAGCAGATTCACCCTGTCCTTGTCTATCCCTAAGAGAAAAGCGGGAGAAAGATGGTAGATTGGAAGCAACTTCCTCTGTTGATTTGAGGGGAGGTAGTTTATGCGATCCTAGAACAGGAACTTGTATTGCCCATTGTAGAACAATTCCAGTAACACTTGTTGATGTTGCAGGTTTAGTACCTGGTGCACATGATGGCAAAGGAAGAGGGAACCAATTTCTCAATGATTTATCACAATGTGATGCACTAATCCAAGTCGTAGATGCTTCAGGAGGAACTGACATCGAAGGCAACCCAATAGGGCCAGGTTCCTGTAAACCAATCGAAGAATATGAATTTTTGATAGAAGAATTGGCGATGTGGATTCATGGAATATTGGATTCTGGGTGGATAAGAGGAGTTCGTCGGGTACAAGCAGAGGGAGAACGGGGGTTATTGACATACTTGAATGGCCAGCTTTCAGGAATTGGTAGTACAGAAAATGCGGTGATGAACGCTTTAGACAACTTCCGGAATGAGCACAATGACTTGGGCGTTCCATGGGATTGGGATACAAGCATACGAATTTCTCTTTCACATCATCTTAGGCGTGCAATCTTTCCACTTTGTGTTGCTGCCAATAAGGCAGATGTTGCTGATGCAGGTTCTTGGGATTCTCTCTCGAAACGAGTGGAATCAGATGGAGGAATACTGGTACCTACCAGCGCTGACAGTGAACTTGCATTGAGGCGTGCAGCAAAATCAGGTTTCATCCATTATCCACCTGGTGCCCAAAATTTCACTCTGACAGAGCAAGGCGAATCGAGTTTGAACGATGCGCAAAGAAAGGGGCTTGAATCACTTTCAGAACGCCTCAACAGACTTGGAGGCACTGGACTTGTCGAATTGCTTTCAAGAATTATACGAGAACGCCTCGATCGGATTGTTGCCTACCCAGTACAAGACGAAGGGCACTGGACAGATGGGGATGGTCGTGTTCTTCCAGATGCTCTTTTGGTTAAACGTGGGACAACATCGAAGGGTTTGGCTTACTCAGTCCATTCTGATTTAGGTGATGGTTTCATTCGGGCAGTAGATGCTCGAACGGGTAGAGTCATTGGAGCTGAACAAGAGTTGAGCGATAATGATGTAATCAAAATCGTCGCAAAGACATGATTAACTTACAGTCACATCTTCAATAACAGGAGATGTTTGAACCTCTACTCCAACAACTTTCCAAGATACGGTGACTTCTTCACCCTCCTCATTGTTGTTCAATACAGGGCTTGGCCCAGGGCCTGGTGCGCTGCCAGTGCGTGTCTCTAGTGTGATTTGGCATCGATACTCACCCCTTCCATTTCCGTTATCGCTCCACAAATCCTCGATTGCACCAACAGAACTGCTGATTTGGTAGGTCTCACCAGTATAATTCTCAATCAGCATGATGACCATTGTGTATTCCGTAGGGCAATTATCCGGTGATCCAGAATTTCCTTCTCTAGTAGAACCATCACGTACCCAACCCTCGACATTCCCCATCCGCATTTCACCTACTGCATTGTCACATTGATTTTGCACGACAGGATTAGGTCCACTTTCATCTGTTTCACCATGAGAAACTGTAATTTCCACATATCCAAGATTGATATTTTCTTCAGCAAAAGTGAACTCAAAGACGTACTCTTCGCCATCCATTAGGAACTCTGACGATTCTGATGTTGCAACATCTGTCTCCTTGAAAGACACCTCGAAGGTTCCAGTTGCCCCTTCTCCTCCTCCTTTCACAAAGTTGTCAGGAAGAAAAACTTCGATATTAGCAAAGTAAAGTGGAAAGATCAACAAGAAAGCAACAGAAATCGACCAAGTGATTTTCTGTTCCCTAGTCGAGAACCATTTCTCGACAATTGAATCCATGTCCATTTACTCGCCTCGAACATTCCTAGTGGCTTTTGGTTGATGAATCTGCTTCTTGTAGAGTCTATTCTTCTTCCCGAGAATCTGGCCATGCTTTAGGTGGCCATTCTACTGTCGGAGGCCAAGCACTTCGGCTAGTATTAATTGAAAATTTTGAAAACTGTCGTCGACTTCTTCTCCAAACAGGTAGCAGAAACCCAATCACTGAACGCTGACCAAAACTCCACCGCCATGGGCAATTAGGATGTCTTGCACACCATGCCGCCAGTAGGTGATTGAACGGCCCTCCAGTCAAATGCCCGGGTACTATCCACTCTGTCTGGGTTATTCCTCCACTGGAACCTGAAACCTCTTCCCATGCAGTTAGAGACAAACCTTCTGCAGTGCCAGATGTAACGATTATTCGGAAAGTTTTGGTTACACGAGCTATTGGCATGATAATCATCATTCGATCAACGACCCTACTCCCTTCTTCTCTTTTCCATTCCCAACCAGCGGAACCGCATAACTCACGCAATGCACGAATGGCTTGTGTGGGTGTAACATTAGCCTCGAGTGTTGCACTACGTGGCTTTGCCATGCCTCTGCCTAACAAGCATTGGTCATGAGGATGCCGATATGTGGCAAGAAGAAAAATCACCACTCAGGGGGGCGCCTCCGGTTTGCTGGACGGGGCGCGGGTGATTGGCAGCCCCGGCATTCGCCCGACCTATCGGCCAAACGACCTGCTTGCGCCGGGGGCGCCCCACCGTTGTGGGTTTGTTATCTGGTTGTTATTGACTAATGCAACTCTGTGAGATCATCCGAAGAGTGAGCCCAGACCTTCGAAGCCTGCGCCATCGTCTTCTTCCTCTTCCTCAGCAGCCGCTTCTTCAGCGGGTGCTTCAGTCGAAGAACCAGCAGCAGCAGCAGCCGGAGCAGCCGCGGCAGGTGCCGCGATAGCTTGGCTCATTGCTTCGCCGATGTCTACGGAAGCCAAACTTGCAACGAGTGCTTTCACACGAGCGTCATCAGCCTTAACGCCAGCAGCCTTCAAAACGGCACCAACGGACTTCTCATCAATTTCTTTCTCTGCAGAGTGCAGCATCATAGCAGCGTACACGTATTCCATTTTTTTCACCTTTTTTTTGTTTTTTTGGGATCAACCGAAAAGATCTCCAAGGCCTCCAAATGAGGCCTCTTCCTCTTCCTCTTCTTCTGCAGCAGGAGTATCTTCTACAGTTGCTGCTTCAGTTTCGGTAGGGGCGGCAACAGCGGCTGTTGCCGCTGAACCTAATGCACTGGACAAATCATCATCCAGAGCAGAGGAATCAAGTTGACTTGCTAATGCAAGCATTCGAGCTTGTGCTCGACTAATTAGTATGGGCATTGTTTCTCCATTAACGATACTAGCTTCAACAGCCACAGCCATTGCTTCACCAGCTGCCTTCGACAATAGTGCCGGTATGGTCTCATTAGTGAACCAACCAATGTTGCATGCCAGGTTGAATGCGCCACTTGTAGCAGTCTTAACATCCGAAGTGAATCCATCGAGATCCAAGTCAAGAGAATCAGCAGACATTAGAGTTCCACCTTCGATAGCTCCAGATAGAATAAGGCCAATCTCAATTGGATTGATTTCCAACTTAGATAGCATTAATCCAAGATCTGCACTGATAGGCTGTCCCTTTTCTACTGCAGTCACGGTCTTTTGAATCGCAACCTTACCCTTGTCAATCTTTGCTGGAATTCCTACTGAGTTGAACTCACCAACAATTGGTCCTGGTGGGAAGGAAGTTGGGCCTGCCTCGATGATGATGTCTTCAGGTGCAACATCGCCCTCTTTTGCGGGCCTACCTGTTCGAGTTTTCTCTAACTCTGCAAATAGTTGGAATGAGTTCAAACTGTCAGATTGTACAAGCATTGGAATTGTGACTCCATCTAATAGGGCCTCTAAAGCTTCTAAATCTCGACCAGACTTTTTCCAAGCCCGACGAATTAGGGTCTTCTTTGCCATAGTTAGAACCATTTGGTCTCTAAGAGTTTCACGCATACCAAGCATTGCACCAGCAGGTACACCCTCAACATCAATGATGCCAAGAACGCCGTCACCACTGTTCAACAAATCAGCTAGAACTGAAACGCGATCTTTTTTCCACTGTGCTGCCTTTGGTATCAGAGAATCACCTCCACCTTAACAGCCGGGCCCATTGAAGTCTTGACATAGAATGAACGAATGTTGCCCGAACCGCGCTCCAGTTTGCTTGTTACACGTTTCCAAACTTCCATTCCATTCTCTGTTAGAGCATCCAAACCTTGGCTACGTGTTCCAACTACTGTGTGGAATGTGATTTTATCACGACTTCGAACGATTGCTACATTCTTCAGTCCTGCCGCTATAGCACCAGGGTCAGCGACGGGAGGGACAGGGCGTGGCATTTTACCACGTGGACCAAGCACTACACCGAGGAACCGACCAATAGGTCCCATGTGGGGAATTTCTGATAGGAAGAAGTCATGTTTTCGAGCTAATTTCCTAGCCTTTTGCCGAGTGCCACCGAGTTCCTCAATCTGTGTGGGATCAATTACAACAATTCCAGCACTTTTGGCCTTTGCAGCCATTTCTCCTTCCGCGAACATTGCGATACTTGGTTCTCGACCACGACCTGCAGGTAGTCGAATTTCTTCTTGAATACGATTATTTGGGTTCTTCAAATCGACATCTTTGATTGTGAATGCGAACTCCACAGATTCTACGAATTTACGTTCAGGCGCTTCAGATAATGCCTGCTCAATTGCTTGTTTGATATTTTCTTCCATTATTTTTCACCCCCGCGGTAAGCGAGGGTAGAACCCTCTCCCGCAACCCGTGACTTTTCTCAATTAAACTGTGAATCAAAATCTCCTTTCTTTACTGCTGCAATAGCATCCTTTGGACGCATACCTTCGACATTTACGCGCATAGATACACAAGTGCCCATGACCTCTAAAGCCCGAGCCTTCTGTGTAGCCCCAGTCAACTTGTCCTTCTTGGTCTCTGAGACCTCAATAACTTGCTGAATAGTTAGATTCTCAGTAGATGCATCCCATGAACCGTTACACTTCTTCTGACCGAGCTTCTTTAGCACGGTGTGTGGTGTTTCATCACGGGCTGACATACTGAACTCTCCATTGTTGGGGACCGGGCGACCTACTTCCTCTATTTAACACGCGCGAGCATCCCTCATTACTCATCGACACGCTGAGTTACGCGTACTTGATCTGCTCGTATTGTCATTGGAATTGGAATTGCTGCATCGAATAATTCGACAGTAACCTCTTCTTTATTCTCAGCAACATTGGTAACACGAGCGCGCTCGCCCTTGAATGCTGAACTTCGGATTTCGACAATATCTCCTTCCTCAATTCCTGCCGTTGCAGCTTTCGGTTCGAGGTAATGCATTACATCTGCCAGAGGAGAAGTACCATCCAGAACTTTTCTGCAGTTCTTTAGGGGGGTTGTTCTATCGCCAGCCCTTCCAATCAGTTTCTCAACGTGGTGGAGTGCACTTGCTTCTAGGAAAATGTAACCGCGCATCTGCGTACTTGGTGGACATAACACACCAAAGATTTCGCCCTGGATGTCTTTGAGAGATCCAGTACCACCCAGTCGGGCTTGAATTTCATTTGCCACTTTCTGTTCTTGATTCTGTGTGCATTTCAAAATATACAGATAAGCCGCAACATCTCCATATAGTTCTCCAAATTGTGGAATAGTGTAGGACTTTTCCGAGATAGAACCCGGGTCCACCCATTCTGAATTAGTGTACAGAGTCTTTGGTTCGACTTCAGCAGTTTCAGACATGAAAAGTACGGGTGTAACGTCGTTTAGCCTATTTCCAAATTCAAGTCCACGAGGTGCAGCGCTCCTAACATATGTTAGATTTGCAGCGGAAATACCTGTGGCCTCTTCGATACGGCTTGTAATTGCATCAATATCTGTAGCATCACCTATTCCATAAACGCCATCCCAAGCACCAGGGAAATCTGCAACGCCCTCGGCTCTTTGCATTAACAGAACTTGATTTTCGTGTCTTACGAAAGCGACAAATGCATCTGACATAATTAGTACCTCCAAAATTAATTTGTGAGCCAATCGAAGAATGATGGAAGGACATTATCCATCAATACGAGCATAACAAACCCGATGAATCCAAGGACGAACATACCTATTCCACAAACAATGCATGTCTGGCGGAATTCAAGTGATGTAGGTTTTCGAGCCATACGAATAATTCGTGCCCATGACCCCTTCCCCAAACCACGGATTCCGGATTCAAGACCGTCCTGCCAAGACTGGACTCGATCTTCGAATGAACCACCTTTCGCGCCATTTGCTTGGTTATCACTGGACATGGTACAACCTCAGGGATGCCTCGCGACCTACCAATCTTTCTTAAACAATCCGAGTGCTAAACATTCGAAATATTCACCAGTTTAGATTCAGTTTACGAACTCAATAGTTCGATTTCTGAGTGTTCTCAATTGTTGGTGAGCCGCAGCTCCGAATATTTGCTGACTCTTGACACCAGTCAATACCAACATCACTCGAATCTCACTTCCCATTGTCGGGTCAACAGTGGCTCCCCAAATAATCCGTGCATACGGATTGATTTTCTCTCGGATTTGTTGGGCACAAGCTTCTGCTTCACCTAGCGTAAGGTTTGGCCCACCTATTACATTTACAAGAGCACCACGTGCATCGCTAACATCGATATCCAATAGAGGACTATCCAAAGCTTCGATTGTTGCATCTATTGCCCTATCAGTGCCACTAGATTCTCCAAGTCCGATCATTGCCATGCCACCGCCATTGAGCATCACAGAGCGCAGATCTTCAAAGTCCAGATTCACTAAACCTTCCTTTGTTACCAACTCAGTTACACCAGCAATACTGCGCATTAGTAACTCATCAGCTACGCGGAAGGCGGCTTCAATTGGCAAATCTCGTACACCATCAACAGAGAGTAATTTCTCATTTGGAAGAACTACAACCGTGTCGCATACTTCTCTCAGCCGCTCCAATCCCCATTCGGCATTCTGGCGTCTTAGGGTACCTTCTGAATCAAATGGATATGTTACAACTGCAATTGTTAGGGCTCCTGCTTCTTTTGCTAACCTGGCAACGACGTGTGCAGATCCTGTACCGGTTCCTCCACCCAGTCCTGCAGTGACAAATGCTAGATCGCAGTCTTCTACAACTTTTTGAATCGCTCTTTCAGATTCAAAAGCTGCTTTCTCACCTTTTTCAGGATCTCCGCCTGCACCACGACCTCTTGCAGTTCTACCAATCAGCATTTTGTTGTCAATGCCTACTTTAATGAGATGTTGAGCATCAGTATTTACTGCATAACCACGAATAGATTCCTCATCCAATAGTCCCGCTGTGTTCAACCTATCAACCGTGTTTCCTCCGCAACCGCCACAACCAAACACTCTGATTTTTGGTTGTAATGATTTCAGTAATTGATGCAACTCAGCATTATTTGCTGAAGGTGCATTATTGGAGACGGTCCCATCCGTATCGTTTTCATCATCTTGCAATTCTAATACCCTATCTATGAGATGGCGCATGATGTCAGGCTCGCTGTCGGTATCATAACCGTTACGTTCAGAAATCTGTTGAGAAAGCGATTTTACGACCCTTCAGAAAATCCCGTTGATTGCCTTGCAGTACCCCAATCAATAACCAATCGTGCATAGGAAAGATACTTCTGGAAGCACTACCTAGTCACTTTATGCGCATCCGGGTCTTATTGGTGCTGTTTATTTTGCTCAGTTGTGCTTGGTCATACACCCCAACGGAGTTAGTTGAAGATACAAAAGCATCTGAAACACAGACAAATCAGGCTGTAAATTGGAATCTCTATGACCGCCCAATTCCGCAATCAGGATGGGCTCCAATGCTTTGGCAACCACAGCCAACAGGTATGTTGTGGGAAGTAGATTTCTCGCCAAATGGAGAACTGATAGCTGCCGTAGATATCTCAACGAATTTACTTTCAGTTTGGAATTCTAGTGATGGTCGAGTTGTATTCCATGCCCCTCATTCCAATTCTCTAGTCGACATTGTATGGTTGAATGACGAATATGTATTGGTTGCAGACAGTGGTTCTAGATGGTATAGCTACAATGTTATCGACACAGGAGAGTATTGGCCTATGAATAGTACAACTTCTAGAACAGGTCAGTGGACTGCTGATTTGACAGGAAATTATCCTGGTTCACTATGGGGACTTGACATTACTCACGACCGTAGTCGAGTGGTATTCTGTGGCATGATCAATGATCCAAATATCGGCGGAGAAATCGTGGTGGCATCCTCGCAATTTTTTATTGACGGTTCGGAATCATTCAGTGCACATGTTTACACAACTGACTGGGGCACAGATTGTGCAATATCTGATAATGGTACATTTGTCGCATCTCTGAACAGGATTCAGGGGCAGAGTGCAGGTGCATATCACGATACGGTCTCCGGTTGGAATGTGGAAAATTCGAACTTAGCTCAGGCATGGAACCGGAATGTAGCAGGAAGCCAGTCTATGGCCTGGGCAATTGATTTCTCACCTCAAGGCCAGACATACACAATTGCATATAATCGCCCTACGGAAGGAGTAGTTACAGATTTCTTCACTGATTCAGGTACTATCAATTGGTATGCTCCAGTCCCTCAAAACGTATCTTCTCTTCGTTGGTCACCATTGGGTAATGGGCTTGCTGTAGGTTTACACAACCCAGGTCGATTGATGATGATGGATTATGCAGGAGGAATAATTGGTGACTACGGTTGGCATGCTACTGTTTGGAACAACAAACCGTATCCCTCAGATGTTACAGCTATAGCAATAGATAATCACGGTCACCAATTTGCAACAGTTGGAAAGGATGGCTCAGTTGAGATACACGTAGCAGATTCTAATTTGCAATTGTCAATACATCGGAGATATAGCCCTGATTATCTTAGGGAGATAGAGATCCATTCTGAGGATTCAGTAATTGCGTTTGCCGAATCAAATGGAGTAATTAGTTTACGAGATACATATGGAGGCGGGTTATTGAGACAATGCTTCCACCCTGACTTTGATCAACCAATCGATGAATATCCATTTGCAAAGAGTGTGGTTATGCGTGATAATATTGCAATTGCTGGTTTTTCAGATGGCACAATTTTAGCATGTGGAGGGGATGGCAAAGAATTGTGGAATTGGCGTATACCACAACACCATCCCTCTTTCGAATCATTCGGTCGAATTGATATTCACCCGATTGAGAACTTACTTGCCATATCTTGGACACAAAACCATTCAACGTCTGGTTTTGCAAGTAAGGTTTCAATTCTAGATATTGATGTAATGGCAGAAGTTATTGGTTGGGGGTATGGAACTGAATATTGGCCATTAGAATTCAGTCCTGACGGAGCATTCCTCGCCTCTTCTGCGCAAAACGGTTCGGTTAGATTGTGGTTGACAGAAGATCCCGATCCATTACTTTGGACTGACCAAGGAGTGCAATATTCTCACTCAAATTATACAGGAGTAATTACATGGCATCACGAATTCCATATTTTGATGACAGTTGGTTGGGACAGTCAAGCAATTCTATGGGATGCCGACACCAATCAAGAATTATTCAGATTCCAGTTTGACAGTGAGGGCTTCGGTGCTATATTGAACGACGCCTCCTTCCTAGTTGTTGCAAGTGGAGAAGCACATGATAGTAGCCAAGGGCAGTTAGAAATTTATGATGGATTGAACATGACCAAGATTGGAACTTGGGGACTTGATGGGATTCCAAGAGGACTTGAATTTGGTCACTTTGGGGAATTGATTGTAGCCAATCATACAGGCTCATGGTGGGTTCTAATCCCTGATTCTGATGGTGATGGTGTGGTAGACGATCATGACCAATTTCCGAGTAACCCCTTGCAATGGGTCGACACTGATGGAGACGGATATGGTGACAACAACGCCCCAGGAGCCGGTGGTGATGGTTGCCCTGATATTTGGGGGACTTCATCAATAGATAGGCGAGGATGTCCAGATTCAGACGGTGATCAATGGTCAGATCCAGATGAGAACTGGCCTGCTTGTGTTCAGGGCTTGGGCTATGGTGATGCTTGGCCTAGTAATCAATATCAGTGGTGCGATGCTGATGGCGATGGTATAGGTGACGAATATTACTATGACACAGATATTGTCAGTGGCTTGCGCACCAATGAAAGCGGTGATGCATTCCCTGATGATCCAGCACAATGGAAGGACCAAGATGCTGATTTGATTGGTGATAACTACTCTTATGACTTGGGAACTGACGGTTTACGAACCAACCAAATTGGAGATGCATTCCCGGAAAATCCTGAACAACACCAAGATACAGATGGTGATGGTTGGGGTGATATTTACTATTGGACTGATGGAATAAATGGACTTAGAATTGAAGAAGGCGACGCATTCTTCTTGGATCCATTAGCATGGTCAGATATTGATGGAGATGGCTGTCCAACGGCATCGAGTACAGGTTTGACCATAGATAATCACCCCGAAGATCCTACTAGGTGTGACGAGCCCATGGACTTTGATCTTCCTGGACAATTGAATTTAGATGCAGTAGGAAGCAATTCTACTTGGTCAATTTCTATCGATTGGAAATCAGTAATAGATACCACAGAATCTGTATCTATCTATGGTTTGAGTTGGAATTCCACTGAGGGGATGGAGCATTTAATGCTGAACCTCGAGCCTCCGGGTGCCACTGCATGGTGGGCTACATCGAATTTCGATGATACTGCAATGGTAGAAAACTTTGAACGACAACGTGCGAGCAACCATGACAGATTGACACTGCGTTTAATCAGCACATCACAAGACCAGCAGAAATTAGAATTTTGGGCTAACTTCACATATATCTCCGAAACCACTAACCAACCTCCAGTTGAAGAACCTGGGCCGACATGCAATGAAGGGGAAACTCGTGCTGCCGGAGATGGCTGCAATGATTGTGTATGTATTGACGGGCAATGGGCTTGCACAGAGATGGCCTGCTCACCAACTAGTGACGCATCATCAAGTGAGGGTCTTTCGATGGTCGCTTGGTCCACCATTATCATAGCATTCATCACCATGCTCTTAGTAGGCGTTCTTGTAATCAGGCGCTTCGGTAGTAAAGTAACTGATGATTTCTCAAATGGATTAACTAGTAATCACGCGCCCTGCACAACTTGTGGAGGTCCCGCTCATGAAGCAGTCAATAATGGAAATAAGTGGACGTGGTGTCCTACCTGTAGAAAATGGCTGAATTATATTGGTAAGGCGTAATCAAGCAGTCCCACCACGTGAATATTCATGGTAGTCGACAGCGGGTTGCAGTGTATCTATTGCTGCTTGTAATTTCGCATTCGCTGCTTGTTCGCCAGCCTCTATTGAGGCAATTTGGCGTTGCAGTTCCCGCTTTGTAGAATCGAGTAAAACAGATGCCTTTGCAGGAAGTTCAAGATCAGGATTTAACCATCGTTGGATATCAACTAATAGTTGTCCGAGCGGTTGTGGTGGTGCGCCATCAGGGATTAGTTGGAATTCTTCACCAACTCGATTCACGGGTCCGACAGATTCCAGGATTCTAGATAGTGCAATGCCATCTTTTCGAGCACCTTTCAAGGAGAGTCGAATTTTCTCATGAGCAGCAAGTGGTCTCCAATATGCTTCGATTGAATGTGGTTGTACACTACGTGCTTTCTTCCAATGCGATAAAGCAGCACGGAGCGCACCCTCGCGCGCGCGCACGCGACCGCGTTGTATCTCATCCGTTGCTCTTTCAAGTGCTGCCGCACTAGCTTCTTCTCGCAATCCATTAGATCTCAACAATCTCACATACTGCTTTCGTGCTTTCACAAGCATGGCACCTGCAGCCTTGCTTTCCTTCCATTTTTCTCTCATTTCCTGTATGTTTGCTAAATCTCTCAACGCCATTACTAAATGCCCTTGCTCGGCAAGAGTTTTTCCTTTTTTACTCCAAAGTAATTCACTTAATTCCGAAGCCATGACCTCACTAATTTCGAGCCTACCATCTTGGACATAGCGTCGGTATTGGTCAATGACAGTGGCCGGATCGCCCATTCCAAACAGTCAACCACCGGCCTATTTTCTTCTCACAGCACGCTTTCTTACGGTTTTCTTAGGAGATTCTTTTGGAGAATCATCTTCGTCATCCCAGTCATCCTCGTCATCGAATTCATCATCACTTGATTCCTCAACAACTTCTGTTGCTTTCTCTTTTCGCTTTGTCTTCTTTGTCCTTCGCTTGCGCTCTCGACCTTCTGACTTTGCAAAGGGATCCTCAGCTTCTTCTCGTTCACTAGCGTCATCATTCAGTGATGCTAGGTCGTTTCGTACATCGGCAGCAGATCCGGCTTCGCCTCCACCTGGGCCACCCATGAATTCCGCCATCCAGTCATCTTCATCGTCATCATCTCCGCCCTTTTTCTTTCGGTCAGGTGATGCAAGAAGAACACTCATCATTGCTACAATAATTAAGATGATATTGAATCCACCCAATGCATAAACCATGAAATAAACTCCTTCGTACATGCTTTCTTCAACTGCTTCAGGTTCGGGTTCCGGCTCGAATATTTCTTGCCCTGCACAAGCGGTTTCATAATCCAGAATAGTTCTCACACAATTGTCAACTGTAAATTGTGTAAACCATTCACGCATATTTCCAGAACTATCCGTTGCACGAATATACACACGTTGCTGATCACCAACATCATGGAATGTTGCAGCCGGTTCCCACCACTCAAACACAAGTGTGTTTGAATCAGTCGAATGAGTTGTCAAGTCAGTCACAGCAGTCCATTCAGTTTCTCTCTGAATATTATTTTCTTTGTATTGGAATTTAATCTCTACAGTTTCGATTAAAACATCATCTGTGACGGCACCATAAACGTGAATTGATTCACCATAGAGGTACAAACTGTTCTGACTAGGTGCGTATACCTCTATAGTCGGTAATTGTGAATCAATAGACCAACCAATTACATCAACAACACCAATATTCCCGGAAATATCCTGGGAAATTAGTGTTGCATGAATCTGGGATGTGTCAAAATCATCAGTTATCTCAAAAGAGTAGCGGTATGCGTTTGCAATAGATCCTTGCAGGGGGTTAACTCTCTCAATCGATTCTTGGTCAGTAAAGGCAGCACCACTGATAATAGTCCCCACCTCATTCACTTCATAATCAGAGGTTCTTAGGTTTAGAATTGGATATTCACTTAGAGGTTCATCAGAATAAATGACCAATCGATAATCTCCTGAACGTAGGGAGTCCACAACTTCTCCCTCATCATTTTCAACTTCAACAGTCAGTTGTGGCGGTGTTGTATCTTCTACAACTGACCTTGCGTTCATGGACATCGAATATTGTGTATTGGTATTGCCCCACTGATCAGTAGTAGTCACTGCATACCACGTGTTCTTGTCCAAATCATCCGGCAATGGGACCACTCGAGTAAATGTGGCCTCAACATTATCCGATGCAACAATTGGGTCAAGCAAAGGAGTCCAACCACTTTCGTTAGAAATATCGCCAGTTAACAACTCGCTATTTCCATTAAATGGATCCGAATCACTTCTCCAGATTTGATAAGTTTCTCCAGTCTCAGTCAAGTCATTTACCCATCTCAGAACAGTGATTTTTTCATCTCCCTGTTCAGTAGTGTAAACATCTTGCAAGAAGGGTAGGGATGGACGTAGTGTGTCTTCATCGATAGGACCCCAACAATTCTGGATAAATCGCAAATCTTCATACGGTTGTGATGACATACTGTATCTTGCCATACTAGATACGCAGTAATAACTGGTGCGAGCGAGATCATCTTCAATTTGAACAGTTGCAGTTTCAACCGAATCAGGAACTGTTGCAACAAGTTCAGCATTCTCTTCCAAATTAGTCAACGAAGTCAGTCTAAAACCGGCGCGCCAAACATGATATTGTTCACCCTCCACACCTATTTGGTCAGTCCACGTAATTTGTGTTTGTCCACCCCCTAGATATTGAGCAACAACATTTGTTGGCTCAGCTATCCAAGGTGTGAATGTATCCTCAGCAATCGCATCTGATTCTTGAAGAGCTGCACTTGCGGAGACAACACTGTTGTGGTTGCCATTAACATCTGCTGCAGTTACAGCGTAATATGCCAATCCAAGCATACCCCTCTCAACTTGATGCATGTAACTTCCATCACCATCGTTTGCGGTTCCAATTAATTCCACGCCTGATGCTATTGTGCTGTTAATCGGAGTTCCTGATCTCCAGATATTGTATGTTTCACCACTTTCTGTTTCAATATCGTCCCAAGTAATTGTTGTATTACCTGTGCCTCCTGCTGGTTCTGCAACGAATACTGCTTGAATCCCGGTGACTGCAACTGGTGCAACATTGTCTTCATGAATTGAGTTAGCTAGGGTATTCGTCCCAAGGAAGCGAGCATCTTCGTAACCGAGATAGGTGTAGGTCACAGAGTAGAAAACATCAGCATCAGTATCTACTGGAACATCATATCTGAATGAAGTTTCTCCCGCATTTAGGAGAGCAATCTGATCCTTAGCGATTGAATTCCAAGTGTTTCGTTCTGCTCCTAGCGAATGTCTGTAGATGTTAATTTCATACGCAGATTCTCCAACTTCAGGGAGTGTGTCTGGTACGATTGTGTTTAGATTAACCCAACTAATATCAGTTGCACCTATATTTGCTACATAGTTTGCTTGGACAAAGAACGGAGCAGTAATTTGGTTGGTCAACTCAATAACTCCTTCGCTAAAATTAGATTCAGTATGCACAAAGTTGCCGACAGTTATAGGAGAATATGTCGTCGCATTTATTGTGAAAGTGTAGTCATTTCCACTATCCATGTCATCGTTATTCGGGAAATATGTGACAATTGCATAGTAGTAAGTACCATTCGTTCCTGCAGGCAATGGATATGTTGCTTGGAAGGTTTTTCCAGAGCAAGTCGAAATATCTCCTGAACACATCGAGACATTTGCCCATGGCGACAACCCGGCTACAACAGATTCATTCAACGGAATATTGTGCCGATACAAAAGATATCTTGACTGTTGCATTTGTTGCATTGTGGGATAGTCATTGGTTAGAATACTAGTCCAAGTAACTGTAGTCGACTCTGAAATGGAGTCAAATTGTGCATTGATACCTTGTGCCTGCAAGTGTTCAGGAATACTACTTGTTCCTTCAGCAGATACGGTTGGAGCCCAAGTGACCAAGGATCCTAGCAATAGGGCAATCAAAAGCATTGAAACACGAGATTTCGTCTTACGCATGGCTTCGCCTCGGCTCCACCCTGCCATTGTGGCCCATTTGAGTCTGACGGCTTCAACCCCGCCTATAGGCGGGTTGGATTAGTACATCTCATTCGCCGTCGAGAAGTTCCCTTCGAGAGGACATTGCGCGAGTCAAAAATGTCCAGATTCCACCCACAAAAGAAATCAGCAAAATAGCGCTAAGAGGATTGATATGAATTTCAGAGTAGAAAAGGCTTGTATCTAGTACCACACTTCCAAAATCTTCAATTCCCTGAAATGCCATGATTGCACTCACAAAAATACCGACGAAAGTGACCACCATTCGATCAGCTCGACTAAAGCCACCATAATTACGGCCAAGGCCTACTGATTGTGCTTGTGTGCCCATGTATGAACCGAGTAGTGCCATGGTTGCTGCAGCCCAACCCAACCAGTGGACTGCCCACATTCCATTGAGTCCGATGGCAATGAGCAAGGCGATATCGACAACTCGATCGATGGTGTGATCCAACCAGTCGCCATATTTTGACACCTTGTCGTAGGCCCTTGCAACAGCTCCATCCAGTGCATCTAACTCTGCGGCAATGAACAGTAACACGAATGCTCCAATTAGCCTCCATCCCCCATTTGCGTCACGCCCCGCAGTTGCAAGAAGATAACAACATCCAGCCGCAAAAAGAACACTAATCCATGTCAGTGTTGCCGGGTCAACATTTGACATCCTATCCACAAATGGCTTCAGAAGTTTCGTATGCCAACCTCTTGCTTTCTCAAATGCCAATTAATCACTTCCATGGATTAATTCAATCCAATCGATTGGTTGGTTTGGCCTTTGAGGTATGAATCCATCTGTTATCCATTGCATAGATTGCTCAAACATCGCCTCAATTCCAATCTCCGAGTTCAATTCTAAACAAGGTATTTCCAAGCACTCTGAAGAAATCAGCCCGATCAATTCACTTTCCAGATTTGCTTGAATTTTTTCTTGAGAGTAGTCGCGAGATTCGAGGCGCCTCCTCAAAATGTCAGGATTACAACGAACAACAATCACGGCATCGACAGGTAGGAGATGAGACAAATGTCCATCAATAATTAATGGCTCATCTCCCCAATCAATTGATTTTGACAATTTTTCAATATCAACTGGAGACGCCCCATCATTCGAGTCCATTGGTTCAATACAATCATATTTTTCTGCAATTTCTCGAACACTTTTGACTTTGAGATCAAGCGATTTGCAAAGAGTAGTTTTCCCACATCCAGGTGTTCCAGTAACAGCAATTATCGGGCCCATACAGTACACCACTCAAGCAAATCTTCTCGCTAATAATTGAGTCCCTGTGCCGATTAATCCAAGCAACAAAATCACTGGCCAAGCTAATGTAACTTTGACGCTATAATCTACACTCACACTCGACTCAGTACCGGCAAAAGGTTGCCCATCAACGGGGTAATACACTTCTCCGCCAATATCAAATGTGAATTTTTTACTGTCTTTTGATTCAGGCCCACCAGCAGCAAAATTTGTATTTGTTGGACCACAAGTTGTCGAAATTCCATCACTAGGTGCGCATCGCTCATATTCCTCTTCAGTGACTAATCCAACCCAAACATCTTCATTCCACGTGATAGTTAATTCAGGACTTATCAGCATAGAAGGTATTGCACTTTCTGTCAAAGGTTCATCAGAAAAACCGACTGCTGTGCCAGAAACAGGCACTGGGATATTATCGATTGAATCTTCGTAGGTGTACCCCAACAAACCCCCAATCATCAATAATGCGCAAATGCCGCTAACAATCATCAGTGTGGGTCTTAGAAAACTCATATCAATCACGGATGTAAATAGAATGCCACACCTAATATGGCGTAAGTTCCCAGCAACATTGCTCCTTCAAGCCAATTGCTCTTTCCATCAGCAGCAATCGAATTTGCAATTAGCACAGATAAGAAAACCACAATTGTTTCGAAGAGACCAAAATCAAATGCGAGACCAACTCCAAGCATCCAAGCGATGAGCACCATCATAGGTGCTACGAAAACTGCAATTTGAGTAGAAGATCCAACCGCAATTGCGAACGACAAATCCATTTTGTTTTTTCCCGCTACAGTGATTGCAGTAAAATGCTCAGCAGCATTACCAAAGAGAGGAAGAAGAATAACTCCGATGAAGAGTGGACTCAAGCCAAGTTCTTCGGCACCTTCAGAAAGTGAATGAACAAGAATCTCTGCCATCCATCCAACCAAAATAGTAGCTCCAATGAGCAATGCTACAGCTTCTCTTTTCGACATGTGGGCAGGTTCATGATGGCCCCCTTCTGCGGCGAACAAATCTTGGTGGGTTTTTAGTTGGAAAAGTAAGAACATTCCATAAAGGGCAACAAGAATAAGTGCTGCTGCATGTGACAAATTTAGTACACCAGTGATTGCAGCATCACTTTCTGAGTTTTGAAATAAGAAGGCAGTTGGGATTGTAAGAGTGAATACTGCTAAGAGAAGTAAAGTCCCATTTGCTCCTACCGCTGCGGGTGAGAAAGATTGTTCCTTATGGTGGAAACCTCCCCAAACAAATGCAAGCCCAAGCACAAGTAGAAGATTCCCAATAATCGAACCGATCAGTGAGGCCTTTACCACCTGAATCATCAAATCAGCATCGGCTTGACTAGTTGCATTCGCTGCTGCGAAGATTGCCATTCCAGCAATTATCATTTCAGCTGCATTACCAAAGGTTGCATTCAATAAGCCACCAAGTGCTTCACCTGTCCTTAGTGCTATTTCTTCAGTAGCCTTTCCCATAAGGAACGCCAGAGGCATGATTGCAATCATGGATGAGATAAATGCCAGTGTTGGATTGTGTGCCACATAGGTTGCATAAATTGCTATAGGCATCGCAATAAGTAGGACATTTAATTTCACTTCGCGAGGATTTATCGCTGCAATAAAACCGGACCAATCTTCAAATTGGCTTTCATCAATTTCGACCTTCTCTGACATGCCCCTCAAACTAAGGGGGGACATAACACATCCATCAACACTACCCTAGGGATTTGAGAACGGTGTGTAATTTCCCCAGCCCTCAATTGTACGAGTGGTACAATGTGGTGGTGCAGTGTATTTGTTACACATCACAGGTCCTTCAGGTAGCCAAATTGAATACTGGATATCCAAATCACTTCCAGGGAAATCTGTAGTAATGAAGTGCGCTCCTGAATTAAGTGCTAATTCAAACCTAGAGTAATTATTCTCTCTTGCTTCAACGGTTGCTTCATCTGGGCGAGTCCTAACCATGAAACCCATTTCTGATGCTTCTCTCAAGCGATCACCATGTGTCATAGGGTTGACAAATGAAATCACACTTGCCAAGGAATGATTTTCATCAACAATTGCGAACATGGTTTGATTTTCTAATCGAGGATTATTCGCGATATACTGGTCCCGGATTTCACTCTTGTCCAATAGAACAAAAAGAGTCTTCCCGCGACTTTCTTCTAATGTTGGCCAGCCTTTGGTAATGATTGCAGTACGCAAATCTGTTTCATCCCCCTGGACTTCTGATGGTGTAACAATTTTCTCGGCGGGCCAAGTTGACGTAATCTCATCATTAATCATCTGAAGTATGTTGAGTTCATCTACTACAAATGGCAAATCTTTTGGCTCCACAAAAATCCACAGTGGTGCGTGTTTTGGATTCTCAATCGACCAGTTTAACAATACATTCATACAACCTGAAAACCCCTCACAATTAGTCGATGGATCAAGTGGAGTATGGTATACGCGAAGCCCCATTCCAGGCACATAATATACATCCAATTCGAATTGCCGTACGCCTAGCCTATCCGCTTGAATATCGAGATTAGCATGTGTGTAATTGTTTTCTGGATTAAGAGATGCAATCCCTGGTGTTTTGACATGGTAAGAGTTGTGTGTGCCCTTCATTGTGAGGTCATTCAATCTGATTTCTTCGACCTCATTAGTTGGTTTTTCATCTTCAGACAAACACCCCGACAATGATATCACTAGTAAAAGCGATACGAGACCGAATGCTTTGAGCTTCAATAAAACACCTCAGATGTGATTGTAATATGATTTCACAGCCTCTTCTAATTCCGAAAAGGCATTCACCTCATCTATTACTTCCGTGCATCCATCTCTTCTAATTCCAATACCATCGACCCAAACGTCGAGACATTTTGCACTGCTGTATATCAGATTTGCAAGAAGTCTTCTGCCATCTTTCCCTATTGGGCGCATCCGAATATCATTCAAGTCCCACGTCACCCAATCCTTTGAACCACGTACAGCGAGTTCGTATGTCTGAATTGGGTTCAATATTGTGGCATCCCAATGATTGTGCCTTTGAATTAAACTAGCAGCTTTCATTTCAGCCCGCATATCTAGAGAATTGTTACTAGCAGCTCCATCAGTTCCTAATCTAACATCAACTCCAGCGTCAATCATTGCGGGATATGACATAGTTCCTCCTGTGGCTAATTTCTGATTACTAACTGGGCAGTGCACTGCATGGGCGCCGTGTTCTGCAAGAATTCGCATTTCCCTTTTTGTGACCCATCCACAATGTGCACAAACAGTCCCTTCCTGGAAGTATCCGATACTGTCAAGATACTCGATTGGATACATACCATGCTTGGCATGACAATCAGCAACTTCTTGTCTTGTTTCGGAAGTATGTATACTCAATTTACACCCTGTTTTTTCAGAAACTTCTGCCGCTTTTTTCAGTAAATCTTCGGGACAAGTATAGACTGCGTGTGTTGCAATTCCATATTCGACTCTTTCAGGCTTAGAAGAACCGCTTTTTACCAATCCTTCAACGTGGCGTAAAGCATCACCTGAACCAGGTTTAAAGTTCGGAGTTAGCCCATCAGTTATGGGGCCACAAACGACACCCCGTAAGCCACTTTCCACAAGAACTTCTCCTACAACTTCGGGGTAATAATACATATCACATGCAAAAGTTGTTCCTGTTGAAATTAATTCAGCTGCAGCCGCACGAGTTCCTATTTCAACAAACTCCGGCGTCAAACCTTTCTCGGTCGGAAAAATGCTTTCTTCCAACCACTGCATAAGTGGCAGACCTTCCCCCATGGATCTGTTCAATACCATGGCTAAGTGTGTATGCCAATTTTGGAAAGAACGTGTGATTAAACGATTGGAACCATCAATTTGAAATTCAACATCTTCATCGCCAATACTTCTCAACCAATCGCCATCTGGTTTCAGAATAAAATCGCCATGATGTGGCCTCCCATCAACATCGATAAGCCATGCATTAGTATAGCGTACCAAGCCCGTTGTGCCATCTGCCATGGTACTCTCAGAACAGCGGAACCACATCTACTTCTTGCCTCAAGTTGAAATCATCCGGCTCAATGCAGAGTCGATGGCAGACCCCTACGCAACACTCGGGGTCTCGAAAGATTCACCTCATGCTGAGATAAAACGAGCATTCAGAAAACTGGCTAGACAATATCATCCAGATCGAAACCCAGGGGATTCTGCAGCAGAAGAGAGATTCAAATCGATTCAAATTGCTTGGGAGGCCTTAGAAACTCCAGAGAAGAGACGAAAATATGACGAAGAACAGCAGATGAAACAAGCCTTTGGTGGCATGGGTGGNATGCCAGGGGGCATAGGAATAGAAGACATGCTACGGCAATTTATGGGTGGTTCTTCTCGCCCCAATCAATCACCATTTGCAGGACAAAATAGGGGACGGCCCCCTCAGATGTCTAAAGGGGCCGATATCTCAGCTCCCTTGGACATTGATATTGAACAGGCAATGTCTGGTGGCAAAGTCCAGTTTGTGCATACAAGGCTAGTAAGATGTACAGAATGCAAAGCAAATGGATGTGCACATTGTACNAATCTCGGGGTTAGAAGGAAGAAAACTAAGTTGACAGTAAATGTTCCAGCGGGTGCAAAACATGGGCAACAACTCAAACTCCCAAAAATGGGTAATGAGCATCCAAGTGGTGAACCTGGAGATTTGACCGTGACTTTACGAATTGATGCCGAGGAAGGGCGGAGATGGGAAGGACAACATCTCATACAGGAGGTTGCTGTTCCTTATTCTACTCTCATTTTGGGTGGGAGTGTTAGAGTATCAACTCCGGCTGGAAAAACAGTATCTGTGAAGGTTTCTCCAATGACAAAAATTGGAGATCGAAAACGCTTGCCAAAAATGGGTTACTCAAATTCAGATTTGGATATCGAGTTCATATTGTTTGAAACTGAGACACTCAATGATGCGCAAAGGCAGGCACTGGATGTTCTTAGGGATTCAGGGTTGTGAATTTTTGAGTCGTGCAGAAATACACCTCATTATAGGTATATCTCCGGCCTTCGGCCGGTGATACAATGAGGGACTTTTCCGCGATTGCTGATTTTTCCCTGCGAAATCGCCCAAAAATCCACGCTAGCATCGTTTTACTTTCTTTGCTTATGATTCCGGGATTATTGCAAACGTTGACTCCCATAGATGTTGAATCATATGATATGGATGGGCCTGAAATGGTGGCAGAGAATGTCATTGATGCTGAATTTTCATCGAAGGAAGTGACAGTCGGCTTCGTTGTAACTGTACGCGATCCATATTACTCAGAGTTCGGCAATCAAGCACCCCATGTTGATGAAAATGGNCATCCTGTAGTCGAAGANTTACCCATTCCTCAAGAAGTTGTACCATTCCAAGGTCAAGGAAATGGTTTGGTTGGAGAAGGCATACCTGTAGGAGGTATTTTCAATCTGACCGTACTAAGAGAAATCCAGCAAAAAATCGAAATTGTTCGTAATGATACACTAGCTCAATTCTATCGACCACTTGTCAGTGAATTGACGGAAGAGGCTAATGGCACACTTTCCCTCTATGAGTTGATTGATGCATTTATGGCCAATCGTTCTTTACTCACTAGAGATACAACAGACCCTCTTGGAAACACAGTGTTTGCAAAAACTAACTGGACCGATTGTGGTGTTCTCGAGTGCCTTAATTTTGATGATCCAAATCTAACACAAGCCCATGTTGATATGGCTGTCAATCGAATGATTGTGGCAAGTCCAAGTGCATTCATGCGTTGGTCAACTAACGATAGGGCATTCATTTATGATCCTGAAAGTCCAGTTATAGGTCCATATGGTGGCGTAATTGGTGAAAGTGGTGAATTCGAAAATGCAGCCCAGCTGCCTGGAAGGTGGGCGGCTTCAGGAAGTTGGATTCTTATTCAAGTCGACAAAGAAGAAATGCGCGCATCAGGTTACACATTCGTCTGGGGAGATGCACGTTCTGAAGATAATTCAATGTCCTGGAATGGATTTGACCTCTATATCACACCACCTGATATCACACCAGAAGAGTGTGCACAAAGCAAAGAGAATGGAGACGGGCCTTGCTCTGCTGATTGGGCTTTAATCAGCCTTGAGCACTCTTTGAGAGTTACAGACCAGCATATGGTAACAAAACTCGCNCCTCCNGTTGGTGTTAATGCAGAAGTAAATCGAGAACTCCAAGAGTCAGCAATTCTTCTAGCAACGATGTTCATCTGTGTACTGATATTGCTCTTTGCAAGTTTGAGAAGAGTTAGTGACGTTGGAATTGTTGCAATGACGCTTGGTTTCAGCCTTCTTTGGATGCAAGGTGCAATCGGTTGGTGCATGATTTTTGGCAACTCCTTTGATGTCAAAATCATTAGTCGAAGTCAATTCAGTAATCTCCTACCGATTCTCATTCTAGCCTTGGGAATCGACGATAGCCTCCATGCGTTACACCGATACAAAGAGGAAAGAAAGCAGGGTAAAACCCCTGAGGAATCAGTCCACATTAGCCTCACAAGAGTCGGCCGTGCAATAATGCTCACATCACTTACAACCATGGCTGCATTTGCTGCAAACTTCACCTCTAGTATCCCTGCTCTTCGTTCGTTTGGATTAGAGGCGGCTTTGGGTGTTGCTTCAGCGTTTTTGTTGACAGGAATATGGGCACCATTGATNCGATATGATATTGATAATTGGTTAGAAAAAAGAGGACGATTGATTGATGATTCTGAAAAGCGAATATATCTAGTCCCAGAGCATTGGCTTTCAAGAATCTCAGGTTATTCTGCATGGGCATCTCCATTGATTATGATAGTCACCTTAGTTTTAACAGCAATTGCAACCCCGGTGATGTTATCACTTGAAGGAGATTTCAAAGTTGAGGATTTTATCGAAGAAGAGTCTGAAATGAACCAGGTAGTTCTCATCATAAACGAACGTTTCAGTTCTGAAGGAGAACCAGCATTAATCCTNATAGAGGGTGATGTGTTGAANCCTGCTGTCTATGAGGCGATTGAAGAATTGCGAATCAATATGAATAATATCAGTTCTGAAGATCCTCAACGATATACAACATTACCAACAGGGCAAGTCGAATTACATGCGATAGATGAGTTGGTGTTTTGGGCAGTTGGTAGTTTACTTTCNAATCCTGAACCCTTCGAAACAGCAGGCTGGAATTCCAGTGCTTCTGGNAACGGTGTTGGCTGTAATTCTATTAGTGGAATACCTGACACCTCAAGTAGGGGTTGCCTCCGATTTTTCTTTGGATTTATGTCCGTATATGGGATACCTGCTGCAGGAGTAATTCCAGAGATACCTCCAAGTATTCCGGCACTATACATTTCACCCGAATGTGAAATTAATCCAGCTGCCACTTTCCTTTGTTTGGATGGTTCCAATCCACGCTATGAGCGGATGACAATGCGATGGGGAGTTGTTAGGCCTGAACAATTTGAAATTACTGAGAAAGTTCTTGCCGAAATAGACCGTGACTTGTCAGGTTTTGCTAATCTTTCCTCAACTGATATGTCAGAGCGCAGTGATATTTCTTCTGCAACCGATGAATTCCCCGTAACTTGGGCGATTACTACGGGCNCCCCAGTCACTCGTTATGTCGCAGCATCCAGTATGCAAAATGAGTTGCAGGGCACACTTGTACTTGGGGTATATTTCTGCCTAATTACACTCTGGTGGGGNTTCAGACCTGAAGTCAATCAATCAAAGGCTGCCCTCCGTAGAGGGAAGGAAGAATTGGCCCTACTCTCTGCATGGGGATTGCTAGCAGGTTTCGCGATTGGTGGTGTTATGATGCAAATTTATGGCGCCAATGTTGGTGCTGTCTGCGGCCTGATAGTGTTTATTCTGAACTTTTTGTGGGGCGAGCGTTCATTGTTACTAGCTCTAATTACTACAATCCCAATTTTGACAGTTGTTGTATGGCTCTATGGAATGATTGCATTCGCAGGATATGGATTGAACATGGTCACGGTTGCCATAGCAGCCATGAGTTTGGGTGTCGGNATAGATTACGTTATCCATGTAGTGGAGCGTTACAGGGAAGAGAGATCCAAGGGACATTCAGTTCACACATCTTTGGTCGCAATGGGTGGCGCCTCTGGGTTAGCACTGGTCGGTTCGGCAGTATCAGATGTAACTGGTTTTGCAATNATCTCTCTTTCACCAATGGGNTTCTTTTCCGCCTTTGGNCTCTTTTGNGCAATTATGATTGCNTTGAGTTTCATTGCATCGATGGTGATTGCAAGTGGAGTGCTTGGAATGTTCGGATGGAGCGATATACGACAAGAGGTTCGCAAATCTGGCGGGATTGTGAAATTACAATCAGAAGCCGAGAAAAAGCTTGGAATTTGGGGAGGTGCATGATGTGAACACGCCACGAAAATTGCGGCAATTAGAACGACGTGAGGTTGACATGATTCTACGTTGGGATGACAATACTGAAAACATCCTTACCTATGTAGAATTGAGATTTTGGTGCCCATGTGCAAATTGTAAACCACGTAGGGAAGATGAATCACGAAGTCATTCTTTAAGAGATGAAATCGGGCGTCTGCGGAATGAAAAGCCAAAAGTTGAGACTGTGGGNGGNTATGGNCTTCGCTTCACATTCGCTTCAGGNTGNAATGCAGGAATATGGAGCATTGACCGTATTCATGCCATTGCAACTGATGATTCAGACCCGGATTCTCATTGAAGAGAAATCTCATAACTNAAACCCCAGTCGCTGGTTTGTCGAAGGTAGTGGGTTGTCCTACATCTTCAACGGGTGATATTATGGCTCCTGACTCAGATGAGGATGATTGGACCAAGTATGCAGATACAGGTTACGAGTCAAATTATGACCCGTGGGCAGATTTAGTATCNACAAATGAAGAAGTTGATGACTTTGAAGANGACATTGATGAGTTNNTNGATGATNACATAGGCCCTCGNGAAATTCCTCGATGCCCNACNCCTGATGGTATAGAGCATGCCATAAAAATTGGAACTTGTGACTACTGNCTTGGTAGAGTATCNGGTGTTAGAATCGGAGGAGATCCANTAGAGGANGTAGGCGCGAGAGTACGCAAGGAANCNTCAGAACGNGATTCCGACATCAAACCAAATGANGANGTCGATTGTTGCCCTTTCTGTGANGATNTNTTCATGGAACTCGACTTGATTGCTGAACGAATAATTTCNGCAGTTGAGGGAGTTGAATTTCAGAAAGTGCAGATTGGCATTCATTTTGCTAAAGATCATGTTGCAGCAGAAGAGGTGCTGCGCACTACTGTGGCAGCAACGGGCAGCCGTCCTTTGAAGGCATCACTTTCTGATGCAGTTCAAAATGCGGTATCCAAGCGTCTTCCAGGTATTAGTTGGGTCAAGGAAGGACCCGAAGTTATGATTCTATTCGANACACTAACTTTGGGGGTTAATGCCGATATTCGCGCACTTTTCCTTTATGGCAGGNATAGAAAGTTAGAGAGAGGCATCCCACAAACACGCTGGCCATGTAGGGCATGCAGAGGCAGAGATGGTGGCTGCGAATCATGCAAAGGTACAGGTCAGCAATATCCAGATAGTGTACAAAGTTTAGTTTGTGAACCTTTAGTTTCTGCNCTTGGTGCTANCTCAGANTCCTTCCATGGNATGGGNCGGGANGACATAGATGTCCGNTGTCTTGGCTCAGGNAGACCGTTTGTTGCAGAATTAAAATCTCCAGTACGGAGAAACCCTGACTTTGATGATTTAGTCAAACAGATTAATGAATTAGCAGAGGGCAAAATCGAAATCGATCGGTTGCGATTTTCCAACAAACCAGAAGTAGCAAGAATCAAAGAAACCAAAGCTGAGAAATCTTACACAATACGGTTTTCTTCCGACCATGATTTGTCTTCAGAAGAGATTGAAAAGCGAATAAATAACTTGTCCGGACAGACACTTGAGCAACAAACTCCACAAAGAGTAGCACATCGAAGGGCGGACAAAGTTCGAAAAAGAAAAGTCATTGAAATTGAGGAGATTATTGTGGATGGGAAAGAGATCCAATTTGATGTCCGATGTGAGTCCGGAACGTATGTCAAAGAATTGGTTCATAGCGATGAAGGACGAACAACTCCTTCTGTTGCAGGCCTCTTAGAAGCCGACTGCGAGGTATTATGGCTGGATGTGAAAGACATTCACGCCGATTAGGATGTACTATTTCACAGGCGGTGCGCTTAATTAGGGGGGGCAGGTCGCCGATTCCCCCTTAAGGGGGAAAGGGAGGCACTCACATGCGTCGAAGTAAAGGAACCCGTCAGGGTACACGTAGTATTCTCAAGCGCTCTAAATCAGACAAGGGTCGACTCAATATCCGTAGAGTTATGCACAATTACGAATCAGGTGACAGGGTTGCTATTGTTCTAGACGGAGGTCAGCAATCAGGTATGCCTCACCGTAGATTCCAAGGCCGAACTGGTTTTATCCAAGAAAAACAAGGTCGTGCTTATGTTGTCGCAGTTAAGGATGGCAACATGCAGAAAACAGTCATTGCTCGCCCAGAGCACCTAAGACCATTGGAGTGATTTTCATGTCTGACCGCGAATATACAGATTACGCTAGTGTGCGAGATGCACTATTGGATGCACAGAACCGCCGGGGATTCCTTTCCTACGAGCAAAAGTTAGCTCTTCAGCATGCAGAGTGGGCAGCAAGTGCAGATCGAACTGGAATTAAAACCGACTCCAAGGTATTCAAAGCGCTCCTTTCGGATTTGATGGGTGTTGAGAAATTGGAGGCACATCCAGATATCTGTGCAAAAATTGCAGAGATGATGCCCACCTCTACTGAGGAAGTGCGCTCCATTCTCGCTAGCAAGCGTATTCCAATGGATGGCGGAGAAATTGAAAGCGTCATCGATATCGTGAGAAAACAGGTTCTTTGAATCAATCAACAATAATGACAGTTGCATTATTCTACAAATACCCTATTTGGAGGTTTGAATCCCATGCAGAGTAGAAACCCATCTGGACCTAGTGGAGAAATTGATCCTCTAGAAAGTGAAACAAATGCAAGAATCCTCGACCACCAACCAAATGGAATGATTCAAGGCATTACTGAAAAGGGTCTCTATCTCATTCGGATTCGCACCGCTGCTGTAGGCAATACTCATTCTCCAGGTACTTCTGTTGAACTTGATACAGTAAATGTCCTTGGTAGGACCCGACATCGAGACTTGACAGTAATGGCTCAGGCGGAATTGAGGGAAGTGGTCAAGGGCATTCTTTCCGACAATCCTGAGATGTGTCTTTCTTTCTACAATAGGGCTGGTAACTTAACACTCAAAATGCACTCATTCCAATTGCTCACAGGAATTGGCAACTCAAAGGCACTGTCTATGGTAGAAATCCGTGGAAGAACAGGTTGGGATTCGATTGAAGCACTTGATGAGGCGTGTGAAATTGACTCAGCAGATTTGCTTGCGGAACGCTTGTGCCAAGAGATTGCAGATTCTCACATGACTCCGAATCTACTAGAATTGCTCATTCGAGCCTGAGGTGTTCTGATGGAGCGCGACGCGCGCTTTCTAGTCGATCTCCATCGAGATCGAAGTAGTATTGATCGTGGATTAGGTCAGCACTATCTAGTGGATACATCAGTTCTACAGTCTGCAATCGATATGGCAGGTGACCTTAGCAACAAGAAAGTGATTGAGATTGGATGTGGTCCAGGGACACTCACACATCACTTACTATCTGCAGGGGCAGTCGTTTATGCGATTGAAATATACTCAGATTCTATTGATCACATGAATCGTCATTTTGCTGAGGAAATAGAGGAGGGGACATTGAACCTCATAGAAGGCGATGCACTTACAGTCGCTCTACCAAAAGATGTCGATGCGATAGTTGCAA
>PBMO01000015.1 GCA_002722595.1 Methanobacteriota archaeon
CAGAACCATCACGGTTACCGCCGTGTTTGTCGCCGAAAGAACAGCGATGACTTCGAGGTCTTGTTGACGAGTTTGGGCATCCAAATCTTCCAACTCTGGACTGCTTTCCTTGACTTCTCGCGCTTTCTCGAGCATGGCTTCATCTTCCATTTCACGCTCGACCAAATCTGATTGATTGTCACCAATCGTCTCCACATCCCCACCTACCACTGAATCCCAATCATCCACTGCCGAGTGACCCACGCCACCCATCACGACAGAATCTTTGATGGTAATGTGTTGGACAATGGTCGTTTGTTGTTCACTATCCACTTCCATTCCTACTGAATGACTGACATCATCTGGGACATCAAGTCCATGCAATCGCGCGGTTTCCGCACGATATTCTGCAATCCTCGCGCGTGCAGCAGGGTCGTTGATACCACCGGGTCCATATTCAAAATCTGCCGGGATGTAATTCGGGTCTGTCAAGCGGCCCCAAAAGTTCCGAACGGTCATCACAACAACTGTGGCTTGAGC
This sequence comes from Methanobacteriota archaeon, assembly GCA_002722595.1. Lineage (GTDB taxonomy): Archaea > Thermoplasmatota > Poseidoniia > Poseidoniales > Thalassarchaeaceae > MGIIb-P. Next base: position 520 of record PBMO01000015.1, read on the forward strand.
AGCCGTCATCCCCGGCAAAATAGCCATCACAGCAGCACAGCATGAGGAAAGGAAGCATGGGACGATGAGCGGTTTGGCAGGCGGTAAATCCCAGTTCGGTTCTTGGGGAGGCATTTCAGAAGTCGTGACGTAAATGTCGATTAGATTTGCAATTCCGAATAGCCCTGCCAGCGCAGGCATCAACAACGTTGCTGAAGGCATGCCAACCGGACTGCGTCCAGGCAATTCGAACACCGCCCAGCCATAAAATCCGGCCAGCAAAAAGAAGGCGGTCGCGACCAGCATTCCTGCCGCACGAGAATTGTCCCCCAATCTGAAATCGATGGCTTCGAAGCGACGGTAAATTCTCCACTTGCCGATATGGAACGTGAATTCTTTTGGTTTGGGCAAGGGGAATCGCGCCCACTTTGTCGTGACTTGTACCCAACGTGGCCATGCCAAGCGAGTGGTTTCTGTGAGGATCAAGAACACCGAGATGGCCAATAATAGCCATGGCAAAATGTCACGGCTGAGTTCGTACAATCCTAGACCCGGATTTGTACCGAACAATAGCCTTGCAACCAAAAGTAAGGGGATGCTGAGCAACAATCCCAACTGACTCCCTCTCGCTGAATATGCGACACCCTGTGCCGCATGTCCAGATATCAGCATTCTGTGGCCCGGTAACAGGGCCAGTGCGGTGTCTCCGTCTGGGGCACCGATCAATGCACTCGGGATGTAATTCAGGAAGGTGTGCACGGTCCCCATCGAGACAATGATTGCAGCGACCGAAGAAAGAGGGATACCAGCACCTACCGCCAATGGAGACATGGATAGCGCGATTAGCGCTACATTGTTGACGTGGAATCCGGGAATCAATCCCGTCATACAACCGAGGAAAATACCGACGAAGAACGAGCCCATGAGCCACGCCCAGTCGAGCATATATCCTTCCAGCATTGCATCCCCTCCTCAAAGCGTAAGGCAGAGTTGTGTTCCTGGGTCATCGGTTGCATCAATGGCTACCAGACGCCCAAGCCAAACTTGCACGCCGGTGCTATTGCCACCACTATCGAATCCGGTTTCCATCGCGGTTCCATCATCAAACAGGCAAATGCGTTGTTCGCTTCCGGAAGCGACCAGCCATAGGTCGCCTTCAGCCGTTTGATTCAATTCACCATTGACATTGACCAATGTGTTGACCTGCCAAGTCCACGCATCCCATCCAGCACTCCAAGAGAATGTGTCAGGGGGTATGTCTACGGTTCCAACCGCGTAAAGTGGGACGTCGAGTAAAATCCGCCCCTCTGCTTCGTTCCAGACCACAGTCACATTGTAGAATTCGATGTAGGTTCCTTTCTCAATCCACTCTGCATGTGCGCCCGCAATTTGGAAGCGCAATGTGGTTGAACGTTCCATGTAGTCCTTGCCATCTCCAATGTATCCTTTGTCATAATCAGGCGACACCGCACCTGTTGTCCATCCCGCAACATTGACTTCTTGTCCAATCCAGTCGGTTGGGTTTGCCGCAATTGTTGCCAACGAGGTAAAATCTCCAATCAGGAGTCCAACCGGGTTGATGGCATGATTTTCATCACTCATCTGCAAGCAAATTTGGGCGCGATCTTCGGACCAAATGAGTCGACCTGAGAATCCATCCTCTGGCAAGGTACCATTCCAGCCCACAGTTGGAATCATGCAGATGATGCCGACGTTTTCTCCGCCAGGGGCTACAATCCAATGCTCTCCGTGGTCGATTTCCAAATCACCATCATCGTCAAGCCAAGTGTATGTGCCTTCGACAAAGACCAGTTTACCGATGTCGTACGACCAAGTTTCTGCAGCCACAGCCCACGACAATCGCTTGGCTCCAGCAGGGTGTGTGACTTCCACGGTTGAGGATTGGACGACAATGGTCCATCGGTAATTCCGTTCGTCCCATTGCACCCATCCGGTCAAGTTCACTTTGGAACCCGCCTCAATCCATTCTGTGACCCGACCTTGTAATGAGACATACAAGCGATGGTCACTATCGAGATATGATGGGTTGTCAATGAGAGTGAAACTTTGCCAAGTCACATTGGGTTCTAGTGCATCCGAAAGGTACCCAGAGAGGTTCACTACCTCAGACTGATAGGCGGTTGCATTGGCAGAAATATCGTTCAGAGTGGTATCCATCATCACCACTTCCGAACCTGCTTTCTGTGTCACTGCTCCCATGCCCTTGGCATTGATCCAAATCTTTCCATTGTATTGAACAACTTCACCTTCGACAATGACTCTTGAGCCGATGGGTGGAACATCACTTGTGTCATACCAACGAATTTTGACTACATCAGGCGCGTCTTCGACCTGCAAATCTACTCGGTCTGAACCATCACTATAGGGGTCGCGGACCCAAGAAATCAACATCCCTTCGACTTTTACCGTTTCAGACAAGTGCTCGTGCACTTCGTCGATTTCGACTCGGTCAGGTTCACGAACAACCGCATAGAAATTCAGTGTTGATACCAGGAGGACAGACAAAAAGAACGCAGCCCACATCTTCGACATAGACTGTCGACTCATCCCGATAGGGATGAACCTTGCCAAATGCGCCGGTGGTCTCATTTGCTGCACTGGTTGTCGGCAAGTTGTGGGCAGAAGACTTGCTTTGGTCGTCACGCTGCTGATGTTCAGCGTTAGTCTGCCCACCCTGTCCCTTGTTGATTCGGATATTCGCTACACTGAAGGACAATTTAGCGAGGCCAATTTGGTTACTTGGAAGGTCGGCGACACTTGGGCTTTTGACATCGAATTGGACGCCGTTTTGTTGGTGGAGGATAGTCCCGATTTGGCAGGCTCATCTCTAGAATTATTGAACGGGGATGCGACCATTGTCGTAGCGGCGGTAGCCCCTTACAACGTATCGGGAGAATGGGTGCCATCCTATCGCTTGGAAATCGATGCTTATGCGACCGGAGATGGCCGATTCCCCGAGCCGAATACCGGATTTTTTGCGTCCGGTGAATTGCTTGTTTATTATCAAGAAACACGTTGGGTCCGGGCCTCAGATTTAGCCATCATTAGCCGGGTCCAATCGCTGGATTTGGATTTTGACGCTTTTGGGGTTTGGACGACAGGAATTGCAGATTTTGATCATGAGCATTTGTACGAACCACCTCAAGAAATGCACGATTTCCCCCTGCGCTTGAATGAAACTTGGAATTCAGCCTCGACCCATACCCAAACTTGGTCCGGCAATGGAGGTCCAGTCGCCCTTCCAAGCGAGCCAGAGGTTGCAGAGGAAATTATCGTCTACAATGTCACAGAAATCGGGCAAAGTCCAGCATCGTACTCTGGATGTGAGAACTCGTACCGAATTTGGTGGAACAATACGAATGGCGATTTGCTTGAAGATCATTGGTGGTGCCCCGCAGTTGGATTTGATGTCTATTGGTGGACGGATGACATCGCTCTCGAGGGTGTGGATGCGAAATTTTGGCTGACCGATTACGCACCCGCAGATTCGGCTGACATTACGGTTCAAATCGAACCTGAAGTATCGGCCCTGAATCGAATCATCAACGTGACAATTAGTGGCCCCGAGGGGCAATCTGGAACACTTTGGCACCATGCAGCAATGTACAATTTCACTCTAGAGGGTGGCAATACCACTCTGCAAGTCCAAGCTGGCAATCAGATGGATGATACGCCAACCAGCATCGATTGGGGTACGCACGGAATCGTTGCCTGTATCGATGTTCAAACCGAATCAATGAATTGCGGGGGCTCAACTTTGACACTGGAAGGAAGCGCTATCGGTGCCCTTCTGCGACAAGATGCGATTGAGAGAGCACCATTGGTGTTGGAAGTTGGGCATGAGACGGCACAACGCCTCGGCCTCTCATTCAGATTTTGAGCGTTGTATTGCAGCCATAGCCAGCATGGCGATTGCTGCTAGAATCGAAGGGGCCGGAAGTCCATTGCTTGTGACCACAGTATTGACAACATTCTCAGCCGAATACTCGTGGTCTGTCAACGTGGCAGACAAGGTGAGTGTTCCATTGACAAAGTGTTGAGTTTTGACCAAATATCCTTCCTCGTGATACCAATCTGTACTGGTTCTTGATTCACCCACAATTTGCTGATCCATGCGAATGGTTTGCACAGTTTCAGCGTTTGAATCTCCAATTGAGATATTCGATTCTTCAATTGCAGTCCACGTGACTTGTCGCACCAGATCTTCCGAGACTCGACTGGTTTCATTCCAGAGTGCGCGATTGATCCTTTCTTCATTCACGGTGGTGCGCGAAATCGTCTCTGCAAAATCCCATTCATCACCGACTTCAATTCCACTTGGCCACAGTCCATCACGCTCGATGATTTCTTCAGTGGTCATCTTTGATTCGATGTAATTGTCTTCGCCCCCACCACTAAACCACGATTCCAAATAGATGGTTTCAACACGCTTCTCAAAGGCACTGGCACCGGTGGGCATCCAGACCTTGATGCTGGTCGTGACATTGAGTGTCATCGTATCATTTTCGTAATTTGTACTGTCCGGTGTGAAATGAACTGTCATGTTGACGGAATGCTCGACGATACTGACCCTGCAATTGGTATCTTGTCCACCAAGATTGATGTTTTCATTGTCCTCAAATGTCAATCTCATCGGCACTTCTTCGGTGAGGTTGAGGCGCTCATAGTCAGGGCTTTCCGCCTCCATGTGCGCTTCGTATTCTGCGAATACAGCAGCGGTCCAACCGTCGTACTCAAACCAATCACCACTACGGAAATCCGGTTGTGAAATGGTCATTGCAGAGGTGGTCGAAGTTGCGAGCAGCCCTACGATGAGCAACGCCACCAAACCCCTGCGCATACCCCTCGACTCGTGGTTGAGTCCTTCAATGGAACCCATTCCGCGGAACCGTTTGATTGAATTATCAGACCCTTCACCCGTAGGGTGATACCATGTCAGAGAACCGCTACCGCACCATCCTTGCAATCGCAGCCATCGGCTTGTTCGTGTTTCCTGTTTTCATCGCGGCAGCCGCTACATCTCCAGCCCCTGTTCAACCAGAAGAGGAGGTCCCGTGGTGGGAAGATACGTTGATGGACAAAGACAAGGATGGAATTCAGGATAACATTTGGATTGCGATGGAAGTTTTCGAGGATGAATTCATCGACGAAGACGGTCGCATTGGTGTCATCGTGGACTTCGATCATCAGCCCACAATAGAAGACGAGCGACTACTAGAGAAAGAAGTGGATTTCGTTCATTATCACACATTCCACCTGATTGACAGCATCGCAGGTACGATACCCGTTGAGCAAATCGAAGAACTCTCAGTTCTACCCGGCGTCGTCATGGTTGAGTTGGATGGAATCATGCAAATCGCCAACGCCGATGTCAAAGATACTCACGGCGTATGGGATGTTTACGATGCCACCGGGTATGATGGTTCTGGAAGTGTGGTTGCCATCATCGATACAGGAATCGACGGAGCCCACGTTGGGCTGGATGATTTGGACGATGATAACAGTACGAATGACCCTAAGGTCATCGCTTTCTATGATGTTGTCAACAACCCTGGTTTGACCAACGGTTCCGAAGTATTCCCCTATGACGACCAAGGCCACGGCTCGCACTGTGCAGGTACTACTGCAGGTACGGGAGCACCAACCTACGAGCATACCGGTTTGGCACCGCAGGCCCAGTTGGTCGGCGTGAAAGTGTTGGATGCAGGTGGTTCAGGTTCCTTCGCAGGCGTGATGATGGGCATGGAGTGGACGGTTGAGAAGCGCCACGAATTCAACATCCGAGCCGCCAGCATGAGCCTAGGTGGATTCGGTGTTATCGAACTCACCAGTTCCGAAGATGAGAGCGTGGCCCGAATGGCCAACGAGATGGTTCGTGCTGGAATCGCTCTCTTCATCGCTGCCGGAAACAACGGCGTCTCCGCTCAAATCGGTACACCGGGGAGTGCAGAGGATGTCATTACTGTGGGTGCACTGGACAAGGGTGAAGACCCTGGAATTGCAATCTATTCTAGCCAAGGTCCAACTGAAGAAGGGCGTGTTAAGCCCAACATCGCATTTGTTGGATCCAGTGTAATGTCTGTTGAATCCAATTCGGGAACAGGATACACCGGCATGTCAGGTACCAGTATGGCAACACCCGGCGCAGCAGGAGTCGCCGCTCTGATGTATCAAGCGAACCCCGAACTTTCACCATTCGACATCCGCAATATCATGCAGGAGACCTCTGAGTATCGGCCCTGTCACCACGCCGGTGCCAACGAGCCTTGTGCTGAGGACCTGTCAGTCAAGCCTCGACAAAACAACGTGTATGGACACGGAGAAGTCCGCGCTCACCCTGCTGTGATGGAAGCAGCGAACCAAGTCTACGGATTCACAGATACAGTCGCAGTCAATCTTTCCACTGCCATCATGGGTGACAACAAGGTTCACGTCGGTCAAGGGGAATCGGTCACATTCAAGATCGCTGGTGCGGCAGAAAAGGTCCAGTGGCGCACATGGGATATGCGTGATGAATGGATGGATTTGGACAGTTTTGTCGCTGGGTCCGAGCAATTTGAAATTGCACATGACATGTTTGTGGACCGCCTCAAGTATCTACCGGGGAACACCATTGAAGGCAATCAGACACTGATGGTTCGAGCCCTTCAGGGAACCAACTCCAGCGCCAACGTTGTCACTCACTTGCACATCATGGGCAGTGAGAAGGCACCCGCAGATTCTGGAGATACCGGATTCTTGAGTACGGCCATGATTGTGGGCGGCTTGTCCTTCCTACTGTTCATCTCATTGGCAGCAGCAGCGGTCCTCTTCATGCAACTTCAGAATTTGCGTGGGACTGATTCACTGTATGCCTTTGAGGGTGCAGCTTTAGACGCAGAATTGGAAGATGGTTGAATGGACGCGCAGGTCCAAATCCTGCTGGCCGCAATTCTTGCTGGATTGGTGGCCATTGCAGTCACGGTTGCCATTGAGAAATTCGGTGGCGTGATTGGTGGGATTCTCGGAACCATCCCCACCACCATCGTGCCAGCGGCGGCCTTCATGTGGTTGGCTGACCCCAACTCAGGCGCATTTGATCCCGCCATGGGCATGGTTCCAGTAGGCATGTTGCTCAATGCCATTTTCCTTTGGCTATGGCGGGTGGTTCCACCCCGTATTCCCGCGTGGGATTTCGGTAAACGCTTGGCAGTGATCACCACTATCAATCTCTGTGTTTGGTTTGNGNGTGCTGCAGTTTCCGTTACACTATTCTCAGAGCAGACATCAATGGACGTGGGTTTTNCTGCACTTCTCATCGGAGTANTCCTGGGTTTGTGGATCAGCCTTGACCACAAACCTGCACCGCGCGGAAAAAATCGGGTTGGACCATTTACCCTCGCNTGTCGAGGCATTGCTGCAGCCACCGCAATCGGATTGGCNGTGTGGCTTTCTCAACTCGGTTCACCGTTGTTAGCAGGCATGGCATCGGTGTTCCCTGCGATTTTCTTAACCAGCATGGTCGCACTTTGGATTGCGCAGGGTGAAGCGGTTCCAAGCGGAGCGGTGGGCCCGATGATGTTGGGTGCAATGTCCGTAAGTTTCTATGCTTTGTTGGCCACTATCACCCTCCCCAAATACGGCATAGCCTTGGGTTCAGTCTTGACTTGGGTTGCCTCGATTGGAGCCGTATCTGTTCCAGCGGCGCTTTGGCTGAGATGGTCCAACAACCGTCGGATTGAAGCACAAAGTCCGGCCCCGTAGGATTGGTGGGCAGAATGTCGAGTAGACACTATCCGTTGTTTTTGGCACTCTTGCTACTCTGCTCAAGTCTCTCCGGTTGCTTCGGAAACGAGAAGGAAGTCGTGGAGGAAATGGAGCCTGAGGAGGCCTTTGGCGCCTACAGTGTGGTTGCCCCGATTGACACTGGAATCAATGTCTATCATGATCGATTTATTCTGAATGAAACCTTGCCAGATTGGTTGTTGGATGGGCTCGGCGTCACCATGTGGTGTAATCTAACACAAAATGGTACTTGGCAGGAGCGATATGATGCCGATGCATCCACCTGTTGGGATATAATCACTGCCAACGACATCGTATATTTCCCAGGGACTCGAATTATCGGCACAACACCGGATGATGACACCAACATTCCCATTTTGGACGATCCGTCTGATGGGCATGGAACTGCAGTAACTGGTGCGGTCCTAGATGCCAATCCAGATGCCATAATTTTCTTTGTTGAAGGTTTCAGTGACGCTGCTGTTCTGGCTGCAGCAAACCAGCCGTTGGTTGATATCATCACAACCTCCTTTGGTCCAATTGGAAGCGTTCCAGTGCCGGGGATTGAAGATGCAACTCGGGTAGCGGTAGTTGAGCATAACAAGGTCCACACAGGAGCTTCTGACAACACACCCTCGCCCGCAGTCCAAGACTCAACTGCTGGTCCACCTTGGTCGATTGGGATTTCTGGATACGCTGAAGAAGATGATGATCAGAAGGAAACGATGAGCGGTTCCTACCCCGACATTGCTGCTGATTGGACACAAGTTTTGCCCAATCACGATGACACTGATGGGTACCATGAAACATCAGGGACATCGTTTGCCACACCCAGAACTGCAGGCATTCTTAGCTTGGTGTTGACTCAGTTACGGGAGTTAGGTGGGGACATGGGTTCAGGGGCATCTGAGGAACGTGGGGGATACTTAGTCAATGGCACGAATCTTTCAATCTCCAATAGCCAATTGCGGGATGCGCTGAATTTGTCCGCCTGGTATCCGAGTTTCTCTAGTTGGAATCCAACATCTGGAACCATGCCGATTTCCCCCGTTGCGCCCTGTACACAAGTTGGTTGGGGTGTGGTCAACATGTCCAATGTCGAGCCATTGTACGAGCATTTGGCAGATATCGAAACCATGCCCAGTCGCCCCGCAGATGTTGTCGCTTGTATGGAAGCCAATCAGGATATTCGCGAGGCCTATTGGGGTGAGTGAAATTAGTTCGGTGGGTTGGGAATATGGATTTCGACTCGAATGATTTCCATGCATTTGTCTCTTCAAGACGTTCGACAAGGGACTTTTTATCCACTCCAGTTTCTGATGAAATAATTCAACAAATTATTGCTGATGGGCTTACTTCTCCCAGTTGGAGTAACACCAGACCAATTCGTGTGGCCGTTGCTAAAGGTGATGTCCGTGATCGACTTTCCAAAGAATTTCTTTCTCGATGGGATGCAATAAAAGGAGCTCAGAGTGGCCTTTTTGGAAAAATCAAAGCGGTGCTAAAAAGAAAAGGGTTGCCAACAAGCAATTGGATTGTAACGAGGCCTTATCACAAAGATTTGGTTGAGAGGTCGAAAAACCAAGGCAAAGAATTTTTTTCATTTATTGGAGTAGACAGAGATGACAAAAAAGCCCGTGATCAATCTTGGGCCCGAAATTACGATTTCTTCGGGGCGCCGGTAGAGTTGTTTATTTTTACACACAAATCATTGGGCAAATATTCGGCTTCCGATGCGGGATTATTTATGCAGAATCTGATACTTTCAGCCCATTCCAAGGGCCTGGGGACATGTCCACAAGGCGCTGTTGCAATTTGGGAAGATGCTGTCCGCAAGGAATTTGAAATTAGTAAAAATTACTCTTTACTTTGCGGAATTTGCCTTGGTTATCCAAGTGATGAAAGGATAAATTCATTCAATGCAAATCGTCCAAATCCATCAGAGATTATTTTTCCAGAAAAAGGCTGAATTACCTTCAGAATGTCAACATCTCGGGTTTTTTTGAAAACCGTTGGTTTGAAGCATAGGTCCCGGCCCCATAGGGCCGGAGGGGCACAATGCAGCAGGCCAAGTTCGCCATCGTTCTTGCCATGTTGATGGTCTGCACATCACTCTCTGGGTGCTTGGGTGCTGAGGAGGAATCAGTTTACGAGGAAATATCTCCATTCGACTTCGATCGCCCGGTTTCAAACACCACCTGGTATCACTACAGTGGCGGTGTTGATGCGCTGAATGAGGCAGCTGTACTTGCAGCCAACATAACGGCGAATCTGACTGGAGACAATACTCCGTTCTGGACTTCTGCATCTTACTACGGAATTGGTCTCAGCACCTTTGAGCCAACCATGGGCATCACTTCGGATGACAATTTGTACATGACCAGTTGGGGCAATGGTGCAGCGGGCTCAACCGCGATTGTGCAGTGTACAGGCTTGATTGAAATGACCAATTTGTCAGACTACTCTTGTAACGATGTGTATGATGCAATAGTTCCTGTTCCCAACAGCAATGATCCCTATGTCTATGTCGACAAGTGGACTGATCGAATCATGAAATTTGACATGCATGCATTGCTCGGGATGACGGTCGAGTGGTCGGACAATGAGGGTGCATCTTGGTCTCCTCCTACTGTGGCTACCGACATTCGCTCAGTCCAAGATCACCAAACTATTACCTCTGCACCCTACCCTGCTGCCTTACATCCCACAACTTGGGTATTCTGCATCAATGGAAATGCCCCCCATCCCCTGTGTTCCTCGAGTTTCGATGGTGGAAATACTTGGACTCCAGAGGTATCAGGTGCTCCAATCGATTGCCAAAGTGGGGGTTTGACCGCTCATCTTGAAGGCGGCCCCAATGGGAATTTTTATCGAGGAAATGCAGGATGCAACGGCCAAGGATATGCGATTTATCGTAGCACAAATGGTGGGTTGACATGGACTGAGCACACCCTCCCAACAGATGAATCGGGAACTGCTGATACTTGGAACGCTGAAGAGGCGCAAGTCGCTGTCGATGATGATGACAATGTGCATGCCATGTGGATGGGTTCAGACAATATGCCGTACTACGCTTACTCTCTAGATGAAGGCAATACTTGGAGTGATGCGATGATGATTGCACCTCCGACCGATTTGGTGGGAACTGGCTTTCCTGTAGTAACCGCAGGAGCGGGAGGAAAAGTCGCGTTTGGTTACGTCGGCGATTCAGGTGAAGATACTTGGAATGCCTACCTCACGGTTGTGACAGATGCGTTTGGGGACGCACCCTTGTTTACCACTGTTCAAATCAATGCGCCAGAGGACCCCATCGATCTTGAAGAAGGATGTGGCTACAACCGCTGTGGAGGTTTGGGCGATTTCCTTGATATGTCTGTGGATCAATATGGGCGGCCGTGGTTTTCACTATCACACAATTTGCAGGATATTGGCATTTTTGCAACCCTTACAGAGGGCCCCGTATTGCGGGGTAACATTGGGCCGTTGAATGTGATGCCCGCAGGTGGGCCTGAGACCCTATGAGGTGAGAAAATGGCAGGACATAATCGGGTGGTGAGAGACAATGTCCATCGAGACATCGTTCTCGATGAAGATATCAGTCGACTTGTCGACACGCGTACATTCCAGCGTTTACGTGATATCAAGCAATTGGCAACTTGTCAATACGTTTTCCCGACGGCTACACACACTCGCTTCGTACATAGTTTGGGTGCTCAGCACCTAGCAGGGATTCTTTTGGAACATCTTGAGAAAGTAGACCCAGGAAGGATATCAAAAGAAGATGGAAGATTGGTCCGATATGCGGCATTGTTGCATGATATCGGCCACCCTCCATTCAGCCATGCACTTGAGAGTGACGAGGTTTTTGCTACATATCACCACCACGAAACATGGGGGCGTAAGATTCTCGAAGATCCTGAAAATGACTTGAGAAAAGTCTTGATAGATTTGGTGGGTGAAACTGGACTGAAACGATTGTTCTCGATTCTTGACGGCAAATGCGAATTGCCAGTATTACATGAGATAGTTAGTAGTCAATTGGACGTAGATCGGTTGGATTATTTGATGCGAGATCAAATCAATACAGGTGCCAAAATAGGGACCTTTGATGTGTATCGAATATTCAGGTCACTCCGAATAGGTGAAGATGGGCACCTGATGGTAACAAGGGGAGGTGTTTCCGAGGTCGAATCTTATCTGATTATGCGCTATCACATGTATCACAATGTATACTTCCACAAACTCAACATGCTGACAACATCATATGTCATACGGGCACTAATTCGTGCGAGAGAACTAGTTGAGTCAGGAGAATTAACAGTCAGTGTGCGGATGAAACGAATGCTAACAGATGATTCACTATCTGCCAAAGATTACCTTGCTCTAACTGATAGTCTCATCCAAGCTGAACTATCTGCCTTCGCCACACATCATGATCCGTTGCTTTCAAAGTGGGGCAATTTATTGGCTAGTCGTTCAGGATTGCATAAGCGAGTTCGGGTCCGAAATTTAACTGAGTTGGGTTACTGGGGTGCGCGGGATAATGTCAGAGAAATTTTGTCAAATGCAGGATATGATCCTGAACACGATATGATTACTGCTCGAGTCCACAAAGAAGGCTATCGTCCATATTCGGGGGGCATCAAAGTTGAAGGTGGTCATGACATCAAGGATGTGAGTCCAATGGTGGCTAGTATTGAGTCACTTGACGATATCATGCTTTTTGTACCCGAGGATTGCAGAAACGCTGTTGAAGAAGTCATCGAAAAGGCGATGGCTGGTGAGTGAAGACTCAAGTGCAGTAACGTGTGCGCAAGGGTAAGGACCCCTAGCTTAGTCTGGTTAGAGCACCCGGCTCATAACCGGGTGGCCACCGGTTCAAATCCGGTGGGGTCCACTTTTTCAACACGAACCCTCTTGAACAATGGTATGACACCAAGGGTTGATGACGACAACTTGGAGGGTGACGTTTGTCGCTCTATTGTTGCTCCTTTGCGGCCTGACTACAACAGTTTCTGGGCAACAACCATCAGTCCCTATCCCTGGTGTCACGATTACATGTGCAAATGAGGAATCGACCCTTGTTCTACAGCCAACCTCTGGTAGTGCTGCTGGTACTGCGGTTTGCACTGTGGAGAATCCTTCGTCATTTATCGAGGAGATTGATTTCGAATACGATGGAGACAGCGTAACTCTAGTGGGGCCTGAATCGATGAGTCTTGGTGCAGGAGCTGAGGAAAGCATAACCATAATTGTCAGAAGTGATAGTTTGAATCCAACTTTACGGAATTCTACTGTTACTGCTACGGTGACATCCGTACAAGGTGGAGAATGGCCATCTTTCCTTGAACAATTTTCTCCCTCTGATGAAAGCACGATTCTCTCACAAGTTGACGAGTTCGTCGATTTAGGTGTGACAGTTTCACCAGAAATTGTAATTCTTTCTTCTGAATTAATGCAACCAATGACTGCAACTCTTCGCGTATCGAATGATGGAAATATAGATGACAATGTTGAGGTTGAAATTCAGAATTCAGCAGCACTATCTGATCGCTCGATAGAGTGGAATGTGACAACATCTGGGGACTCAACCATTCCTGCGGATGGCGGTTCTGCGACATTTGATATCCGATTTATTCCGAATCCTTCTATGAATGATGAGACCTTCGATTTGAATATCCGAATTATTTCAAGTTCCGGTATTTCCAACAACGTCAACTTGGCACTCACAGTCAATACTTCTGCACCAGAAGAAAGTATTTTGGATATTACTGCCATGAATATTCCATCTTGGGCATATATTGCCGGCGGTACTTTGGGGATTCTATTTGTTTTGGCGGCTGCCCTTAGTATTTCGAAACGTCTTAGAGGGAATAAAGGCGAGTATATCGAACAAGAGGATTTCGAGGATGATGTTGATTTAGATGATTTAGATGATTTAGATGATTTTGGCGAGGATGATTTGTTAGATGATTTGGATGATCTAGATTTCGCAGATTTGGATTAACTTTGGTAAATACTTGAGATTTGATTTCTCCCTCAACCCACGAACGCTTATGTAGGGTTGATGGGCAGGGCACCTACGGTGGAACCTGTGAAGTCCGTCTTTAGAATGACCATGCTGATTGCAATCTATGTGCTGAGCACATGGGCCGGAACAGTCGATAATGCTCAGGCGCAAGTAAACCCAGACATCAGTTTGACATGCTCGCCGACTGCAATTGAAATAGATGTAGCACCCGGTGATACACGTATTGGTACAACTTACTGTGATGCAAGTAATCCGACTCTGTACGTTGAAAAAGTCAACATTCAGATTACTGCAGCAGGTCTAACATACTCTGCACCAGGTTCTATCACAGTCGCAGCTGGTGACACGACCACATTCGAAGTAGTAGTTCGTGGTGAAGATCAGATGACAGAAGGCAGTCGTCAAGTCACAGTATCTGCACGAGTAGATCAGGCGAATGGAGCTCCTTGTCCAACTTGCACATCGCAAACCACTAGTTTGTTGGTTGTGGTCAAACAATTCCCTATGCTACGCGTTCAGGCCGATGAACCTTTCAAGCAACTGCGGCCCAAGGTAGACTATATCTTTGAATTCAAGATATACAATGACGGAAACAATCGAGATCAATTCTTCATCGCGGTATCGAACCGTGACGACTTGGCTGATTCTGGATTCCAAATATCTCTGCCTGAGACAAATACTTGGATTGAATCCAAGGCCCCTCCTCAAAAAATGCGAGTTATGATGCGAACACCCAAGAAGCAGGGTTGGTCAGATCATTACTACCAACTTGACTTCCAAGCAACATCTGAGCACTCTATCCGAAGCGGTGGTACAGAGATGTCACAGACCCAGATGGTTACACTATACATTCGTGGTGTTTATCTTCCTGGATTCCAACTCATACCGAGTCTGATGATGCTGGGATTGGCCGCAGCGTTTGTCTCGAAGCGGCGTAGTGAAGATTACTCTGAAGAGACTATCGATATCACGGATCCGCCGCTAATGCCTTTGTACTGACGGCATTTTCAGAATTGTCTGAAAAGGGTCCTCTGTTGCTGCATTAGATGCAACGGTTTGATAACCCCTAGGGTGAGCAAGAACTTGCTGAGGCGACAATATGTCAGGCGGATTACTCGAAAAGGCAAAGCAAGCAAGTGATGAATCAGATGCAGATGTTGTGGCTGCCGCTGATGCAGTTATTGATACTGCTAAAGTGGTTGATGTGAGTGTCAAGAAACCATTGATGCTCTATGTAGCAGGTGGGAGTCTGCTTGTTTGTATGGCCCTACTTTACTTCATGTATCTAATTCCAATTGATTACTTTGGTGTTGTTGTACTTCTGATGCTCGTTGGTTCGGGATATGCTGCATCGTTACATGTTCGTAATGAAAGAAATGGAGGAGATGCACCCAGTACAATACAGTGGGGTGCAATTGTGGTGGTTTATCTTCTGTTAGCTGGAATTCCATACGTTGCAGCAATGGATCTTGGCGGTTCTGTGCTTGTAAATTACGACAGTGATGATTGGATTGATGAAGATTCAGACACGGTCACTCTCAAAATCCGACAATCTACAGGGTTGATGGGGAGTGAATTCACCGGAGGCGATGTAACTGTAACAGTCTCACAAGATGGTTCAGAGACATGGAGTGGCAGCATCAACCTGATGATGAGTTCAGGCATTGAGGGTAATACTGGCTCTCTCACTTTACCAATTGCTGACTTCTATTCGATGAACGCTCAACGTGTGAAATCTTTCACAGGAACTGGTGCCCCGGTAATGGAAGATTATCCTTACACGGTTTGCGTGGATGTAGATGGGGCAACTGATTGTACAGATTTACCTACTTTTGAATTGACACGGACGATAACTGATGTTGACCAGAGGGCAGTTGGTTATGATGACCCTTCAAAGGATTGTGATGGGAATCACGAGACCTGCGTGGATTATGTTGAGATACAGGGCTGGGTTGGCGAGGGTTCAGCCAGCACTGATGCAAACACTGTTCCTGCCCGTGTTAGTGGAACTTATCAGATAAATATGGAGATGTCCTTCGTAGATACAGGCACAATAACAGTTGATTATTCTACAATAACAGTCGATGCAAATGTTGCAACTTGGGATGATGATATATGTGGTACTGGTCCAATGACAATTGGTGAGACAACGACTGAATTCTTCTTTGCCTGTGACGGTGATAATCGCTTCGATCGCGACCATGCTCTCGCAGAAGACTATGGGTGTTATTCACTTACAGTATCTGCATCACAAGGTGGTGCAGAAGTCTCATCATCAACCAGTTACTATGAGTTTTCTGAAAAGTCTGCTGAAGGCGAAGGTCAACCTGGAGAACCTAGTGGGACCTATTATTGGGAAGAGTTAGAGGAAGTTGACTCCTGTTAAGCATCGTCTTCTTCCATCATTTCTGCGAATAGATCAACACGCTCTTCGTCCGAATCATTGTGAATGATATCGTGTTCTTCTGCACTAGCACTTGCCATTCGAATTACTACACCTAATCCGATGATTACTGTTAGGCCTAATGCACCTAGAATGAGCATTGGTGTTACAGAATCACTCCCTTCTGTAGGTGACCATGAAACAGTTGCAACTTCACCATTCTCTGAACTTGTTGCCGAATTTTTTGTGATGAACTGAGAAGGATCTGAAAACTGGAGCGGCTCTTGTATATAGCAGACAAGGCCTACTTCTTCCTCAGAGCCATGGGACCACTGTCCAGTGATGGTTTCAGTTTCACCCTCACTCAGTTCCACTCGTAGGCTACCAAATGCAATATCAGCTCTAGCACCATCAGTAGTATTACAGTCAAAGTAAACCGCAGCAGTTCCTGTGCCTGAATTAGTAGCAGTAATCTCAATGTCGATATTTCGGCCAATTTTCCCACTTTCAGATGGGAAACTCACAGAATCCAAGGAGATGATTGGGTGCTCAAGATGTGGGAGTATTTCGAATGCAGAGGTGTCCCATGGCAAAGGTACAGTACTACCTGTGCTCCAAGAACTAAAGTCATCATTCATGTTCCATGCTACACGGAACTTATCCACTGTAATTGATGCGGATTCAGACCATAGAGTTCCATTTGAATATCCTATTTCTACAGTTCTTGCAGGGACCAATGCGACTCCGTCGACACTTTTTCGTTCAATACTCCCTTCGGCAGGTCCAATCCCATCAATTGTGTATTCGACACAATATCCACTTGAGCAGGTGCCGATAATCGGGATATGTATTTCCTGCTGTTCTATATTCCTCTCCCACTTGTCGATTAGGTATCCAGTTCCATTTGTGTTTGTCCATGTAAGTTGTGCCACTCCATCCAGATTAACATCGTGGTCTGTGCTTGACATTGTTACAGAACCACCCTGTAATGTGAGCGATGCCTGTTCACCTTCGACATTCAATGGTCCACTTGCGGTGAATTCCGAATCGACACTAGTTGCAGCACCTCTTATCAGTACTTCAGCACCGATAACAGCAGCATCCTCAAAATGTGCGGTACCATCAATAGTGAGGGGGAAAGGATTTCCAAATTCGGAAGCCATGAAACAATTAATTGGGCCAGATAGGTATGCGGGTGTGGATGTAATTACTCCCTCTTCATGAATTTCTAGGCGCTCTACTACGAGGTCGGTAAGACTTCCAGGGAGCAAATCAAAATCCATTCTGAAGTCAGCCTTTGGACCTGTGAATTCAATTATGTGTTCAGAACCAGTTAGATCCTGTTGTATATCATCCCAAGAAACAGTCCACCCAGACATATTGACTCCCTCTGCAGCAACAATCTTGAGTGAGAAGGAACCACTGGCAATTCCAGAGTGAACCATCAAACTCGAATCTCTAGGTGTCATACGCACTGCATGCGAAAATGCTTCGCTGGTCAAAGACCCATCTTCAATACGAAGTGTACCACCCTCGGAAACAGAAATGCTTGCCCCGTCAGGGAGTGTATAATCAGTTGAAATTGTTAGGGTAGCACCTGCGGAAACAGTGACTATCGCATCTAATTGGGTGCCTATATTCCAGGTTTCATCATTCGTAACTGTATATGTGCCACCATTTGTGGGTGCTGATCCAGCAGATGACAACGGTATTGTGCATATGAGCATCGAGATAGCAATGGCTATTGGTAGTGCGGATTTAGTTCGCATGTTTGAAACGTGACCAACACAGGTCATGAAGGATGCGCTGAGATGGGCACAATTCTAAGCCCCCTTCCTCTAATCAGTTTGTGCCGAGTCTGTTTCTCAGTTCGAACCCCTCTCTCGAAAGTTCGATCAGTATCTGGAGTGGGCCTTTGCTTGTTTTGTGGCTATATCTTCCTGGCTATCTTGCGAACACTGCAGCGATGCTTGGGGGGAAATGGATTCCGCAATTGACTGGGATTGAACCTAAAGCGATTGATGGCGGGAGAAGATTGGGTGATGGCTTTCGAATACTTGGCGATGGTAAGACATGGAATGGGTTGATTGGAGCTATTATTGGAGCAGGTTTACTGTGCATACTAACACATTCGTTGAGTGAAAATCATTTGGTAGAGAATGGTATTTTCCTCGATCCTTTGATTTGGGCAGGTCCTGGAGATTGGTTTTGGATTGGTGGAGAATGGGGTGCGGCCTTTATTGTGGGTGCATTTTTGGGTCTTGGTTGCATGATTGGAGATTGCACCGGTTCGTTTGTCAAGCGCCGAATGGGTAAGAAAAGAGAGGGGGATGAAAGTTCAGAAGCCCCTTTGCTGGATACTCTTCCATTTGCCATTTGCACATTTGTAGTGGGTCTGTTCTTGTTCCCAAATACATTGGTTGGAAATATGGAATTGATTCCATCGATGTTTGGATTATTGATTATCACACCGATTATCCATCGATTAACCAACATGTTTGGCTACTGGTTGGGTTTGAAGGAAGTCCCTTATTGATGGCACTCTTCATGAGCCGAACCATGTGTGAGGCAAACATGGGCCGCACGGTTCTCATTGTTGGAGGGGGAGGTCGAGAGCACGCCTTGGCAATCGGTCTCGTTGAAAGTCCCTCAGTAGATTCTGTCCATGTAGCCCCAGGGAATGCTGGCACAGAAGCTATTGCCACCAACCATGATGTTTCGGCCGCCGATGTAGTCGGGCAAGTTGAATTAGCTAAATCACTTGGAGTAGATCTAGTAGTTGTAGGCCCCGAAGCACCACTGGTAGCCGGTTTGTCTGATTTACTTCGCACTGAAGGAATCCCAAGTTTTGGTCCACATGCTGCTGGTGCAATGCTTGAAGGAAGCAAGGATTTTGCGAAACAAGTCATGCTTGATCTAGAAATTCCAACTGCTAAAGTGCAACACTTGACTGCAGAAATCGATTTGGATGAGGCAGTGGATAAATGGGGTGCCCCTTGGGTAGTCAAACGTGATGTTCTAGCAGGTGGGAAAGGTGTAGTAGTAACTGATAACAGGGATGAAGCACTTGATTTCATTACAGAATCTATTGAATCGGATGGCATGGTTCTGCTTGAAGAATTTTTATCCGGTGAAGAAGCAAGTATGCTCGTAATGATGGATGAGTCTGGTTTTGTGGCACTTCCATGCAGCCAAGATCACAAGCGAGTCAGTGAAGGGGATGTGGGCCTAAATACAGGCGGGATGGGTGCTTATGCCCCCGCCCCTGTTGCAACTGAATTGGTCAGGTCACGTGCGATTTCAGAGATTGTAGAACCGATGCATAAACACCTTTCATCGCAGGAAATTCCATATCGCGGGTGTCTATATGTTGGCCTTATGATTGATGGTGACGGTGCGCCATCCGTAGTAGAGTATAATGTTCGGTTTGGTGATCCTGAAACCCAAGTCACAATTCCACTTATTGACAGTGATTTATGTGAACTTCTTCTTGCCGTTGCAGAAGGCCGATTGGCTGATTCTATGCCCACTTTTTCCGATAACCACGCCCTCACAGTTGTGCTTGCAGCAGAAGGATATCCTGGCCCTCCTGTCAAAGGGCGAGAAATCTCGGGTGATTTTTCAGATTTAATAGATTCAAAAGGTCGTGCATTTATTCACCATGCAGGGACAGAAATCCGTGATGAGAAATTGGTTTCCACCGGCGGCAGAGTGCTGGCTTCAACCGGAATATCATCATCTTTGTCTGATGCCCAGAGTCTTGCTTATGAGATGCTCTCCCGGGTACATCTTGAGGGTTCTCATTTCCGCCGAGATATTGGTCATAGGGCACTTTGAGGCAACCTGTTTATTCGGGCTACTGAGCCCCACCTCTCGCGCGAGCGCGTGAGGAGAGGTTATAACGAAGCCTCAAGTCGCGGCGTCGCTGATAGTGTAGCGTAAGTGCTGTCAGCACCCATAGAGAGGGATAAAAATGGAAAATGAAAATGTAGGCAAGTCGACATCAGTCCCCTTATTCGGACTGCTAGCGATTCCGGTTACGATTGCTATCATGCTAGCCATGATGGTGGGCGCTACTTGGAACACAGTCGATTACGAAGCAAGCGAATGGAATACACTGCTGATGATTACCGCCGTTCTTTTGGCAGGCGGTTTACTTGGCAAGGCACCCCGCATAATCTTCGAACCTATTGGGACTCGACCCTCTCTCGTGTCTCTCGGTTTTGCAGTAGTTATCGGTGCAGTTGGCATGGTACACTACTATGACGGGGCAGCTCTACTCGGGCTTGCATTCACATTGATGGCCATAGGTGTTCATCTGTTTGATCGCTCACGTCGTCATGAAGAAGAAATCATGGTCGTTGGTTTTGTTGCAGGATTTATGTATGCAATACAAGTTGCCTCAGCAGGTCATGATTTCCCAGACTACGTAAATTCCCTACCAGCAAATTACTACGAAATGGTTGATGTTGATAGAGCTGTAACCGGTTATCTGTTTTTCACTTGGTGGATAGTTTCGATTCTTGTTAGTGCAATCATTGCACTTGCAGTTCGTGGTCGCCTCCAAGAGGGAGGCCGGGGTTCGTGGTTCTCAGACTTGCCTGAAACAATTGGCAAGGCCCACGCGCCACTGTTCGTAGGGATGTCCGTTTGGTTGGCTGCTCATCTATTCAGTCTCTGGCATCTCAAAACCCTTGAAAATCCTGATTCGATTTATTTGGCAGAACATGTCGGTTTCTTTTGGGCATTTTTCACTGGAATAATTGCTATGTTTGCAGTATTCTGCTGGGCGGAGCACTGGAGAACTTTGAGTATATTTGTTGCTGTAAACTGGATGCTATACACATTTGGGAGTTGGCAGAATGCAGGATTATTTGTTTTCGGAGATGCAGAAGGTGCTCTTGGTTTCTTACATGGAAGTCTAGGAGGTTTGTCTTGGTTTGCGATTTTCTTCTGGCTTAATGCTGGAGTTTTGTATCTAGGATTCACAGGCCGCTTACTCCAAGGGCCCGAACGGCGTACTGCTGGAAATGCACGAATTTGGTGGAACAAACACTGGTATGGAATTACTGTGGCTAGCGCTCTTCTAACAGCACTAGTTGTTCGAGTGATGTGGAATGTAATACCTGCATTGAATGCTGCAGGAACTGGAGAATGGGACATGACTGGTGGTTCCGATCCGTGGTATATGAAAAGGGCAATTGACTACATTCTTGCTCAAAATAGTCATTTCATAATCGATATGGATCGAGCCTACCCAGTGGGTTCAATCAATCCTCGTCCACCCTTATTCAGTTGGACTTTAGCATTAGGTGGTACTGCTCTAAATCCCTTCATAGATGGAGATGTGTTTGACGCTGCATGGTGGTCAATTGCTGCCATGCCTGCTGTTTATGGTGCGCTAACAGTTTTGCCCATTGCAGCTACTTGCCGAAAATTCTTCGGAAACGGAGCAGGTGCAATTGGTGCATGGCTCATGGCTCTAATGCCTGGGCACGTCAGCCACAGCACATTTGCTCTAGCAGACCACGATGCTTTCGTCATCCTCTTCCTTTCACTAGGATTTTATTATTGGCTCTGTGCTGCAGAATCTATTGGTAGTGACAAATTACTTCCTGAGTCAAATTGGAGTCCTATGAACTTGGTTCGAGGGATTCAGGCAGCATTCAAAGAACACCCTAAGTCCATGTCATATGCTCTGTTGGCAGGTGTTTCATTTGCAACAGTTGCATTGGGTTGGAAAGGGTTTGTATACGGTCTTGCAATTATTTACGCAGCATTCTTTGTCCAGACGGCTCTCAACCTTCTAAGGCGCCGAGATAGTATGCCTCTTACTGCAGCAATTATTGTCATGATGTTGACTACTTTCCTCCTACCTCTGCCATTTTATGGGAATATGCAGTTGGATCTCCTTTGGGATGCTAGCGGTTTCCAACCGTTGTTCTACATCGTTGGCTTTACAATAATCAATGGCTGGGTGGTCACTGCGTTCCGTGACAAACCTTGGTTACTCGTTATCATCATGGGTGTTGGTATTTCTACAGTACTTCTTGGTGCCTTGTACATTCTACAAGTCCTTGACATGAGCAATGGGTGGGATGTATTGACAACCGGTGGATTTTATTTCACAAAGAACAAGATTTTCGGAACTATTGCTGAGGCTCAAGCTCCAAGCAGAGGTCAGTTGTTCGCTAACTTCGGCCCACTGGTGTTCCTAATTTCATTGGGCATGGGCCTGTTCACACTATTGAGAGGCCTGCGACAAAGAAATCAGTCGAATCTAATTCTTTCAGTCTGGGTTCTACTCGCGTCTTACATGGCATGGTCTGCGGGGAGATTCATGTTCAACGCAACTCCAATAATGGCGATTATGGGTGCTGCAGGAGTTGTTGGATTGTGGAACTGGTCGGGGATCAAAGACTACATGAAGACATGGAAGAGAATGGGCACAAGTGGGCCAAGAGCACGACTTGGTTCTACAATCCGTGCAGGTAGAAAGCACCCAGGTGTACCTGCAATAGGATTAGTCCTTCTACTTCTAGTAAGCCAACATGCTATTTACGGCCTTGATTCGGGGATACCCCGCGGTGAGGCTGGTGAAAAGCAGGTTGACGATGTAATCTACGGTATCCTCCCAGATGCCCTTAGGGCTGAAATATTTGGCTGGTCTATCTTGGATAGTTCATCATACCCAGAATTTGGTGTTGATAATGCTGAAGATGAGACTTTCCGATGTAATCAAGACTGTTGGTATATGGGAACCTTTGGGCCTGGATTTAATGGTCGGTCTTGGAATGAAGCATACGATTGGCTTGAGAACCAAGATGCCGACGTGACATTCTCAGAAAGACCTGCTTTCGTATCATGGTGGGATTATGGTTTCCAAGCACTTGCACAAGGGCAACATCCAACCGTTGCAGACAACTTGCAGTCTGGAATTCCTGCGGCAGGAAATATGCTTCTTGCAAATGGTGAAGAGGACACTCTTGCTCTCTTCATATACACGCTTGCAGAAGGTGACATGCGCTATGAAATAAATGTCAATGATGGTGAGAATGGCCGATTCACACAAGATTTTGAGAATGTGATGCGTAGCCATTTCACTGCCACCACTTCCGATGGCAGTTCCACATGGGATGAATGGGTTGAGATCAGTACAATGGATGCTAGTGGTGTTGAAGAGCGCTCGTTCAAGGTAATCGGTTCAGCAGATGATGTTGTATTAGTTGAGGGATATCCAATTACTGATGAGGGTATTCGTTCGGACACAAAAATTTACAAATTATATGAAGATCGAGAACTAGAGGGCGAGTTCGAAGATTTTGGCACAGCAATAGCAAATTTCGATAGCAATAGTAATGTTGATTGGATGGAAGATTGTCCACGTGAAGAAGAATACATTTTCGATAAAAATGGATTAACCCCTAATCAAAAGAATTTCGATGCTTCATCAGGATTTTCCTGTGAAACTACACACTACATTATCGGAGATTATTGGTATACTAGTGATTTGTACGAAGACTTTGGAGATGTTTCGACCTCTCTACACCGACAAAATGCTCGATATGCAATATCCCGTAATTTGCTAACAAATGTTTTCTCAATGGATGAAATGGTTGATTTGTATAGCGATTTGACATCCCTGACTTACGAAGTAGCAACTTACGAAGGCGGCCCTGGTGAGACTGTAGAGCGTAACAATGACATTCGCTATTTTGCAGTTGACAACCGTCTCTATCCGATTGGTGGGTACCAATATGCGGAAAGTGGGATGCACTATGGTAATCCGACTGGTATTTTCTATGCGCCAACAACTCTTAGTGGGTTGGATCCTGATAATTACCTGAAAACAGTTTACATCACACAAAGAGGCGACCGTCCAGAGCAAGAGATGACGAGTACAGAATTCGAAGAGGCTTATGTTGCAGACATTATGGCTAGCCAATCAGGTAGCGGCGGAGATATCATTGAACTAAACGATGTTCGAGTTGATCATCAATCAGCTTTCTACGAAACCATGGTTGCCAAAACATACGTCGGTTATGGCACAACAAGTCTTGGTTTAGATCAACTGAATAGACAGGGACATCCTGCACAACACTTCAGCGGGTATGGTACTCCAGATACACCATTGACCTATGCGCAACCACTTCCAGGTGCCATGATGAGCCACTTTGTATTGGCCAACTGGTATGATCCTAGCAATACTGATGGCTCGATTGGTTCAGCAAATACCGGTGTTAAGATTCTCAAGTATTACTCTGGCGCTACTTTGGAGGGTGACATTGTTCTTGGTGAACTGGGCGCTGTGCCGAACGCCAAGATATTAATCGAACGTGATGCATTTAGTGGCGAAGATGAAACAGATCTTGATGGTCGAACATATTGGGTTCCAATTGCTACTGCTCAGGCAGACGATGAAGGGCACTACAGTGTCCTTGTTCCAAGTGGTAGAATCCGAGTTTCCGCTTTCATGGGTGACTCAGACCTCGTAACAGCTCGCGATAATTTGATGACAGCAACTTCGCAGGATTCCTCGAATTGGTTATACGACTTGATATTGGAAGATGGGGATTATGAGGAGCGCGAAATGAACCCAATAACCGGGATATTGACTAATCTTTCAGGCTCTACATGGCTAGGGGAATCATCGATTAACGTATCGGGAGATGCTGGACATTCAAATGGGGAAATAACACTCAATTTGGATATAGAAATAGGCGCCTCAGGAGCGACTGGGACTATACAGTGGGATGGAGAATCTCAATTTGGAGGAGAGCCACTTTCCAATATGGATTTGAGAATTAGCAATATTTGGGACGAAACTCGCCAAGATGCGTATCACATTACCACTTCTGCCGGTGAAGTTGAAGGAGATCGACAGTTCGGTCCTAGTGCCACAGGTGAAGTTACATTCACAGGTGCGGGTACAATGATTTCAGAATCAGGTGTAGTTACAGCAACCGATTTCACCGGTAATTACACGCGTAGTATATTGCACAACCATTCATTCACTGGCGAGGGGCACATAGATGGCCGTGGTACCTTAGTTGGTACAATTTCAGGCGCATCTCCAGAAGCGTGTGTGAATGGGACGATGCCAGATGGAGCTGTTTATTGTCTTGAGGATGCAAATCAAACAGATACGATTTTGATTGATGGAAGCGTTGAGAACATAGATGGAAAATTCACATCTAATGGGACCTCATTCTTCACAACAACCCTTTACCGTGAAACAATAATTGGAGCAGGTACATTCGTAGTCGATACATCAGATACTAGTTTGGAGTCATATGGTACTCTAAACGGTACAGGGACATTTGATGGGATTGGTAGATTTAGTGGAGACATGGTAAAGCCGGGTTCATTCCACCTGATTGATGCGATCCCAGGTACTTATCACGTCACTGTATTATTTGATAATGGACAAGAAGTGATACTACCAATGCCTCTCGAGGTTCCATTGTCTCGCGATAGTCCTGAAGCCAAGGATATTGAGTTATTATTACCAGGTACTTGGATTCAAGGTGCAGCGAGTTCACTGACCCTTGATGGTGAAGAGAGCCAGGCAATTACAGGGCAGTTAGAACTGGTAAATTTCACAGATGCAGAAGCAACTGTCACGCAACCATGTGGAGATATTGCATGGGCACCTTGCTGGTTCGAAACTGACAGTGAGGGTAATTTCGGACTTGGGCCGGTGCTTGAAGGCGAATACCTTGTGATTATGGATGCAGATGACGACGGGTTCGATGAATACCGTTCTGAGAGAATCGTAGTCAGTGCTGATACCGCAGGAAATGTAACTCCAACAAACATTGAGCGCATACCGCCGATGTATGATATTGAATTCCTATTGCTTGATCATGAGGATCAGCCGGTGGAAGGGCAAAACCTTTCATTCTCCAATCAATTTAGTCCAATTTCGATTGATGCACGAGACAATGGTGGTGGTTCTTACAACGTAGAACTTCCGCGTGATACTTGGGTAGTCGAGGGAATTCTAGATGACAATTACATCCTGTACAAAGAAATAGATCTGCAAGATGATATTGATAGCCTTGTACTCCAATATGTCGAATCAGCATGGGTCAACGGTTCAGTAATGATTGAAGCTGATAAGCCCGACGATGAAGAAATACCGTACAGGAATCAGATGGTCGAGGTCCGTTGGGGTGGAATCATTGAGTCCACTTTAACTGATGACAATGGTTCATTCGGATTTCAGTTGCCAGTTGGTGCTGAAGTTAACCTGACAGTGAATGTAGTAGTAGGACACCTACTCGTTGGAGAGCACTTTACAGTACCCAGTGGTGGAATGACATTCAGTGGTGAAAACACACTATATCCGCGCAATGCATTCGGTGCAGCAGGCAACCTCTTCCTCTATGATGTGGGCTTGCCATATTCGCAATCAGTCCCCGGATTCTTTGATCATCCATTCATGATTGAAGCGTACGATAATTCCACAGGAGTCACTTGGCATTGGGATGTAGAGCCAGATACAGGAAGATTCACAACGTGGGTTTTGGGTTCAGAGGTTGAAAACACTACGCGAGAATGGACATTATCTGTAAGCAATGATGCACTAAATGTGGCCCCATTTGATTACAATCCAGTAGGCGACAATAATACATTGATTCTGATTGCAGACCCAGCTCCAGTCGACGTCACTCTGAGTACATTCATAGACCATAGTGAGGATGGAAATATGTCCAATGGAACAGCCATGCCGGTTGATTTCAGTCTTGTTCCACTAGGATGGGGCAATGAAACAGTGGTTGTTAATATTACAGCAGATGATGCTCGTTGGAGTAATGGAACTATCGATCTTGAATTGCAAGTAGGTAATTGGCAATTCACCACAGAGGCAAAGGATCCACGTTCTGAGAATGCAACTGATTACAATACTCTTCTATCCGTTTCGAACGGAGTAATTGAGATTGGCATCGGTTCTGATGCGCAAACAGTCGAACTAGGATTCCAACCAGAGTGGTACACTTCGATATCATTGGTTAACGAGAGTGGTGGTCCTATGTCAAATTGGACAGTATACTTCGAAGATGCAGAAGATGAGAGTAATCAGTTTAGTCTTGATACAGATGAGAATGGTACCATTGTAGAGTATCTTCCAGAAGGAGATTGGATTGCTTATGTTAACGATTTCATATTGGATGACGGTGATGATTCTAATGACGATCCGTTGCAAACCTTTAGGGCAGCCTTTACCGTTGATTCATTAACATCTGGCGTCCCAATTCAGTGGCAAGCAGTCGAATCTGCTCAATTCAACATAACCCTAGTTGAGGCTGGTAGTGGAGAATTGCTGAGTGGGTTTACGGTAACAGCAGTAAGCAATGATGGCCTTGGTGAATTCCCAATAGGTCCAAGTGATGAGGACGGTGTGATTGATGCTTCTTTGATGCCTGGTGCATGGACTCTCGAACTCAACCGAACAGAAGGCCAAATGCGCTGGATTCTTGAAGATCATTCCATGAACCTTGTCTCAGGTTCGAGTAACTCCGAAATGAACTTGTCCCTAGACAAGTGGGTTGAGATTGCAGGTAATTTGTTCCGTGATATTGATGCGAATGAGATGTGGAGTTATTCAGAAGGAATTGAGGGTGCTAACGTAACAGTTAGCAGTGAAAATTTCGGTCCTGTGTATCTTGAAACCGGCGCAATTGGAACATGGCGTGTATTCGTACCAGTCAATTCAACCTACGATATATTGGCAACCAAGGATGGCTACAGCAATGGTTCATTGTCTATGGATGTAGACTATGTGGCAAATACATCTGACATCGAGATGTTTGCAGGAGTTGTTACCATCAGTGGATTGGTCGATCACATTCTGCCATCACAGTGGTCTCAAATAGCGGATGATGTAGAATTAGTTCTGATACCCGAATCAGGGTTATCGTACGATCGCGTTATTCCGATTAAGCAAACACCTAATGGTACTTGGACTGGTGAATGGAACGCAGAAGTTGACCCAGGTAATTGGTTGATTTATGCGGAATATGATGGTTCAGAGGGTCGTTTTGCAGCACTTGCATCGATTGATGCTCAAGTTGGTTTAGGTGGAGAGGCAAACACTACTCTCTCTACGGCGAGTGTTCTGCATATCAGTACAAAGTGGTTTGATTACGACCAAACTGAGAGAACTCTAGGTGATTCTGATTTGATTGAATCTGGTGCAAACTTGGTATTTTCAAGTGCACAAGTATTCGATTGGAATCAAACAGTTGATTCAAATGGACAAATATCACTGCTACTACCTGCTGGGGATTACAGTTTCAGCGGTTCATTCACAACAATAGAGCGTGGCGTTAACATGACGTACAACGGCGGTAAGAGTGCTGAGGTAGTTGGAGGAGGTGTAGAATCACCTGAGCAGATGGTTTTGTTCAGTGTTCGGGAAGACCACTCAATTTCATTCACGGTGGGAGATTCCCATGTAGGTGTGAACCAATCTACAATGGATTCTGATGACTTCACAATCCTAGATGATGGAGATGAATATGAATATGTGGTGGGCGAAATAAATCTTGAAATGGTTTACAATGGTAACCGTCCAGAAGATGATTTCCTATTGACTATCGAGATGAACGGTGGAGATGCCGAGTTCTGGACAGTTGAAGTTTGGAATGGTACGGACGAGGACGGTGTGGATGTATGGGAAATTTCCCGTCCATTTACGATGGGTCTTGATTCCAATACTACACAGGACCTACGTCTACGAATTACACCAGCAAATAAGTCTGTAGCAGAGTCATATGATTCTGGACATTCCATGCTGATTCGAATGACACACACTGATCAAACATTCAATGAATATGAGTTGAAACTATTCGTTCCACAATCTTTCGGATACGAGCTCCTGAGTGAAGCAGACGACATGATTGGCATAACACCTGGGTATGATGAAACCTATTCTATTGAGTTCCAGAACAAAGGAAATGGCGACGATACTTACACTGTGGAAATATCTGATTTACCGGTTGAGTATGCACTTTGGAGTGTAACTGGCCCATCTACTGTAACAGTTGGACCTGGAATCGTTCAAGCATATTCACTGAACATACATGCACCTGATCTTCCATCCATAGGTGACAATGATGAATTCGACATTTATGTTACATTTACAAGTGAAAATAATGTGAGTTACGAGGCAATCAAGTTGAAGATTAAAGCAACTACACCTCAAATTGAATTCGGTGATGCAGGAACACTCGGACAATCACAATCTGGATTCGCTGTGATGAATACAGTGACACAACTCTATGTCGATGTTGAAAATACGGGCGATGTTGATGCAAGGGCAGTAACTGTCGAAGTTTTAGACGACTCAGAATCACCACAAGTAGTTGCAACCGCAACCTTGGATGTCCCAATGAATGAAACAGTACAATTCGTCTTTGACATCCCTGCAGTAGATCAGCAGGGCTCCATTGATTACACATTCAGAGTCAATGGCACGGATGATTTGACTGATTTACCCGATGAAAAGATGCTCAAGGTAAATTATCAGCCGCAAGTGAGCAAGGAAGCAAATGACTACCTAGGCCTAGTCGTCTTACTATTCGTCATTGCAATCCTCTTCCTCTTCTGGAAGTTTGGTGGCCGTATGAGTTCACAAGCATTCTGATATTAGGCGACATGTTTGATAATTCGCGTTGTTGCATGCGTCAGCCTTGGCTGTTGACAAAAGCCCATTTACCTTGACTGACGCCTTGGTAAGGATACAATGGTGCGTGGCCCCTATCAACACCTCGAATATCTTCCTGAACCTGAAGATCCGCGGATGCTTACAGCCATTGACCCAGATGCACCAGGTTACTCTCCAGAAGCGTATGGAATTAGTCCACAGGAGGCTGATGCATGGAAACAAGTTGCGAACGAAAATTTCCATCGTGCCCGGCCAAGAGCATGGGGCCCATTCATAGTAGTGAGCGTGGTTGGACTACTGCTGTTGAGTTATCCTGCACTGACGAGTGTTTTTTCCAAAGCTCTAATCCCAGATTCGTCTTGGGCATATGAGGACACAAATATTTACACTTTACAAGAAAATTTTGGACTAACGGGTGAAGGAATTTCTGTCTGTATCGTTGACACCGGTATCGATATGACCCATCCAGATATTGCAGACGCGAATTTGGTTGCATACCGTGATTTTGTACAAGGTGATCATCAGATAATTCAAGATCGGGGAGATGATTTCCATGGTACTATGATGGCAGGCATTTTAGTGGCGAATGGTGAGCAATTCAAAGGAGCCGCACCCAATGTGGATTTGGTAATTGCAGCGGCCCTCGATTCTGATGGTGCGACGCGCTCAGAATCGGATGTCGCAGACGCTGTCGAATGGTGCTGGGCTGTGATGGATGTAGACATCATTTCACTTTCACTTGGAGGTGATCCTGATCCGGAAAACCCCCTCGGTTCACTCACGGCCAATGCAGTTGGGGACGCATTGGATAACGGTGTATTCGTAGTTGCTGCTGCTGGTAATTCAGGAGGTGCAGGGACTGATGTGACAGATGTATCAGTTCCAGCAAATGTCGATGGAGTGATTGCAGTTGGTGCAGTTGATCGGAATGGTGACCTGTGGGAAAGAACTGCAACTGGTTCTACGACAGAGGGTGCTGCAGGAGATGCACGTCTAGAACCAAATCAAAAGCCAGAAGTCACAGCACCTGGTGTTGACATAATTTCAACATCTGATTCTGCCTTCACAGTACCCTATTCAGCGAGTACTGGGACCAGTGATGCAACTGTTTTTGTTACTGGTGCTTTAGCTCTTATTCTTGAAAGGCACGGTTCGGAATTACCTGAATCAGATTCACGCCGCATGGGAATTTTATTGGTAAAACAGGCATTAGCAGATTCATGCACCCCCAATCCATTACAGGGGGAATCCCACCACCCTCGATGGGGTTATGGAATGCTTGATGCATTGGCTTGGGAAAGAGCAATTGCAGACTCGATAGTATGATTTTCGATATTATTGAACTATTTCGATACTAAAAGATGATTTTTTAAACACATAATGATATTTTTTTAATATTTTTAATTTAAAAATAACATTATTTGGCGAACATACTTGATACAAATGTCTTTTTTTGATACCAATTAATTTGAGTACACCGGTTCTATTATAGTGGAAATAGCGCTGGCCCCAGATATAATCAGGGGTAGAACGATGAGCGAAAAAAATCGAGAAAAGAGCATATTCTTGTCATTTCTGATGCTTACTAGCATCATGATTGGCTTTGTAGGTGCGTTACCTACAGTTGCAGCAACCAACGAAACTTCTAGTGGTACAATTACTGCTAATCCAGAGATCTGGAGTGGCTCCCATACTGTGACTGGAGATATCGTTGTGGCAACTGGTGGACGCTTAGTCATCCAACCAGGGACCACTATTACAATGCCAAATGGGACAATGATTGATGTGCGTGGCGGTATCTGTGCAGGTGATGTGGCCTGTGGTGCAAATGGTATGGCAAGCAATTCATCTAGAATCACATTCAATTGGCAAGATCCAGCGGACCCTGAAGCAATTGGTAGTTGTTATGGGATATTCAACAACAATCACTACAACCGGGATCCTTCCTGCAATGAGGGAATCCTTCTTCGAAGCACAGTCGATATTGGGGCCACTAAATTGAATCATGTGACAATTAACAATGCGTATGGGATGCCTCTTTGGGTTCCAGAAATATCTGAAGTCAGATATGGTTCATTGGTGACAGAAGGCGCGAGCCCAACTCTCACTGGAATGAAATTCACGGGTATAAACACAACCAGTTTGCTGATTTTGAATCTGGCGCGCCCCAATATTGTGGGCGGAGAATTTACTGTTGGTGATGACGATTCATCGTTAGTTGGTTCAGCAATTCAGGCATATGGTGCAGGGAGCTCGTTACAGCCGCTTACAATTACAAATGCGATTTTCACGGGTACAGAAAACGGTTGTGGACAGAATAACGACGGGCGCTATGGAATCTGGGCCGAAGAGTCATTTGTTGATATTCAGTACTCTGTAATTGATGGTGGAGATTATGGTTTCCGTTTAGATAATTCAGCAGGCCAGGTTAGTTCTTCTACAATCACGACTACGTGCAATGGAATCGATATAAACAACAAAAAAAGGGCAGGTGACCTGTCTTACAAATTGACAGTAACTGGCAATAGTATCGAAACTGACGAGAGGTCTCCACTAACAGCCTACAACTTCGCTTGGGTAGATTTCAACAACAATGTCATATCGGGTGCTTCAGAGGGCTCTGGAATCCAAATTTCCCAAAGCCAAGTCAATATCAATGGTGGCGCAATAGGGCCAATTGGTGGATGGAACGGGATCTGGTCGATTGGCGAAAGTGATGTCCGTATCGAGAATGTCACAATTCAGGATACTGCACAGGAGCCCCTTGTTGCTGGCCAATACCCATGGGGTAGTGAAGGCTGGAAGACATTAACTGAAAATCGAATGTATGTTGCTAATTCCGTGATTACTGGGCAACCTTCGGGATGCACAAGTGTGAAGTTGTGGAATGGAGATTTCGGTTGTCCAGGTATACATGCATACGGGGCATCAGTTTCTCTGATGAATAATCAGTTTGACATTTCAGGAGGCGGTGATGGTATTCGTGCAGTAGGTTCTATCCTAGATGTCAGAAACAATGATTTCAATGTATCAGGGACTGGTGCCACAATTAAGCACCATGATACTAAGGTGGCAGGTTCTCAGCAGTATGGCAGTTTAGGATTCTTTTCGATGAATAATTGGATGGGGGTTGGTCAAACCTATAACATCACTAAGAGCAGTGTTACTGTTCAGTCTGAGAATATCCCCATACCTAGTCAATCAGTCAATACATCTGACCCTGCGACGTTGAGATGGGAAGGCAGACAATCATGCCCTGGTTGTTCCGACACGACTGGGGGCGATTGGGCCACCCAAGTTTTGGTTCCTGAAACCAAGATATGGCCACCTCAGGAATTCCCATTGGCACTTGAAATGACAAATAACTCAACGGTTTTCACATATTCTAATCTAACTGGTTTGGATACATCCAACATCTACATCGACGTATCTCCTTCGAAGTGGGCTGTTCAGATTAGGAAGGCAGAAATTGTTAAATTCAGAACTATAGTTGAAGGCGTGCGTGTAGGTGGGACAAGTGTCTTGGTTGAGGACAGTCATGGCGATGACATTTACAGTCTGACAACCGATTCCCAAGGCTGGACTCCTGAAATCTCATTGGCAAGTGATTTCCATTTGGATTTTAGAGGCAATGGGGATAATCCTGATCGATATGCAGATGATGCTGGTGAAAATTCATGCAGTGATGGAATAGATAATGATGGGGATTTAATTTATGATTTAGATGACCCGGATTGCAATGCAGGCGCCAATAGTCGTGAAATGTCTCTCTACTATGTAACAGCGTATAAGTTTGGAAAGGGATACAAGAAGTACAGTTTAGTGATGACGAGCCAAACGGGTGTTCTGTCAGAAATTATTCCTTTGGAGAACATGGATCCCACGGTTTCGGTAAGTCAAAATGATGGTCATTCATTCAAGCGTTCAGTCAACTTTACCGGTTCAGCACATGATGGCATGTGGGCTGGAATTTATGGTTCTGATGATTTAGCACAGTGGGATCAGCAAGGTATTGTTGAACAGGTTCAGGTCAAAGACCCCTTCACTAGTGATTGGCTTGATGCACGCCTTGCAACAGATTCCAGCGGTGCAAATGGCGAAGTCACTTACAATAATCATCCATTTAGAAACTGGTATTTTGAATATGATATGAGTGATCAACCAGAAGGAGATTATACGTTTGAATTTAGAGCGTTTGATGGCGTTGCTGAATCACAAATAGTCACCCGTACAATAAAACTCAACACAGAACCTCCAACAATTTGGGTTGATGGACCAGCGGATAATTCTGTTATTGATGAAGGCGTTATCCAATTCACTGGACGTGCATCAGATTCATACAGTGGTATTTTTGGTAGTGATATTCAGCGAATTTGGTTTGAGGTTGAAGGACCAAATAATTACTACAATTTGTTTGACAAACCCGGTGGGACTGCTTGGTCAGCTGATTGGAACGTAGGCCATTTACCATCAGGCAGTTACGTCGTGAAAATATGGGCTAGTGACTCAGCCTTTTGTCTGAACACACCAGATGAATGTAATGAAGTAACACTCAACCTAGAGTTTGACAATGAAAATGCACTACCTGTTGTCCAATTATTGACACCATTTGAAGGCCAAGTCATTACTTCAAGCGATGACACTCTGCTGAGTGGTGTTGCAAGGGATACAGATGGGACCGTCACCAAAGTCGAAATCACAATCAGGGATCCGCAAGCAGGAATTGATCCTGATGGAACGGGTTTCCTGCGACTTCCTGATGGCCCCCACTCTCTCGTGACAGACATTCAACCGAGTGGTGGTTGGGCCACAGCTTGGGACACAACTCAATTAGTTCACAATTACAATTACATTGTCGAAGCGCGGTCATTTGATGGTTTCCAGTACAGTGACGCATCATCTGTTCAGATCAAGATTGATAATCCACCTAATCAGGACAACAATCGCCCACAGTTTGATTCCACTAACTGGCCAGATAGCATCACAATTTTCTGTGAGGAAACAGGTACATCTGCAGACCGTTGTGGAAACGGAAAGTCGATTGATTTAACACAGTATTTCTCTGATTCGGATTCCGGAGATAGTCTACAATATTACGTCCTTGACCAAGATATTGCTGCTGATAATGATCATGTTTTGATCAAGGTAGATGACAGTGGGGTTGCTACATTCAACCCAATCGACATGTCGTATACTTACTCAGATATGGCTGATTGGTCTCTTCAGAATGTCATATTCCAAGTGAGGGACACTGCCGGCAGTACTGCATCTTCAGCACCGATTGATTTCGATGTTGTTGGAGTTTCCTTCTCCTCACAATGTGCAGGTTTAATGGTCGATGGGCAATTCGAATCAGGATGTCCTGACGAATTAACGAAATCAGATACACTGGTTTATTCTGGCTCTGGAAGGCCATCTGTCACAATTATCGGTGAGACTGAGGCTGGTTTGCGTTTAGCAAGCACAGTTGTTCAAGACGACGGCACATGGATGATGGAAATTCCTGCCAGCCGCTTAGAGCAAGGTGATAACACGATAATTTTCGAATATGGTACAATTGAGCAACCGAAAAACGAGGATTCGGTAGTGAATCTTGGAGGAACTTCTGATAGTGGTTCAGCACTTACCACAATATTGGTAATTATTGCAATAATTGTCATTATTGCAGTTCTAGGAGGGGTATTCGTCTTCTTCTTTGTGGAGTTTGAGGAAGAGCCAGAAGAAATGATGGAACCTGTTGCTGAAGCCGATCCATATGCGTGGGCAAAGCAGAACCAACAGGAACAGGCAGCCCCTCAACCAGTAGTACAACAGCAACCCGTGGCAGCTGAACCGGTGGTGTCTGGATATCCTGGTTGGAAATGGGATTCAGAACAGAACAAATGGGTTCCAGATAACCAGTGAGGGTAATTTCCTCGCATGGGTCAAGATGGGGTTGCTGGCATCACTATCAAAAGGGAGTGCTGCCAAATGTATGTCTGGTGGAAAGTATGAGTCATCCAAGGCCAGGTGTTCAGGAGCGTATTCTCTTACATCTGAGAGACTATGCAGACTATACCGAATCAGTTGAGGTCCCCTTCGCTTTATCGCAAATGGGAATTGCGAATGCAGTTGCCATTGCTCGTAGCAATGTTCCACGCGCAATTGCAGGTTTGAAAGATGCCAATCATCTCATCGAACGTCAAGCACATGTCGCGGGCGTCAGCAGAAAGCGCAAGGCATATTTTCTCACCGATTCAGGTATGGTGCAAGCAGAAGAAGCCTGGCGTATTTTATCGGAACATCCAGTGAAAATAATTGATGGTGACGGGGCGACACACGCGACTACACTTGCCGGATCTATTGAGATGGCAACTTTTGCATTACGTGCAGTTGATGTTCTAAGGTACATGGATGATAATGGCTTACTGGATTTACGAACGCTAAACGAGGAATTAATTCAGAGGGATTTAGACAAGCATGTGGAAAAACAATTAGTGACATCATTAGGTGATTTACCACGGACAAGAACATTTTTTGGAAGAGAAACGGAATTGGAAAATATTTGTGCTTTGCTAGATGCTCGTTCTTCTTGTCTGCTTCTACCAGGTATAGCAGGGATTGGAAAAACAGCTTTGGCAGGAAAAGTCATCGAACAGTACACCCATCGTCGCAATTTGATGTACCATCGTTGTCAAGATTGGGAGGGAAGTCGAGCTTTCCTTGAAGCTTGTGCAGAATGGCTATCGGCAATAGGCAATGATGATCTTTCAGATTATGTTCATGCCACTGCTGTACCTCAACCCTCGGTCGCGGTGAATTTGATTTCAGTCGCATTAAATGATGTGCCTGCGTTGATTGTGGTTGATGATTTACACAAGGTGAATGATGATGCCTTGTATGCCATCATCCGAGGTTTGGCAATGCGAATGGGTGAAGCAGAACAATGTGGTCTTGTTTTATTCAGCCGTTCATATCGTGAAGTGGTTCCACTGAAGGATGCAGAAGGTAAAATCTCAGCACTGGTTTTGCCACTTGAGGGCCTTGATCAGACAGCAAGTAGAAGTCTCTTAACTGCAATGCCTGACATAGAAATGTCGACATTCCTCCACATTTACACATTATCGCGTGGTCACCCATTGATTCTCCAACTTATCAATCGTGGTTCTGTTGGTTCGAAATTCCATGATTCGCTAGAAGCATTCGTTGAAGAAGAGATTTTCAGTCGCTTGTCTGGTGCGGAGAAGCGCGTTCTTGGAGCAATTGCGATATATCGTGAACCAATGCCACTTGAAGCACTTTCAAAGCACGATATAGAGGCTGATTTACTCGATGACTTGGTTGAAAAAGGATTGGCAAGGCAGGCCGATAGCGAAAATTACGATGTCCATGATCTAGTTCGAGAATTTTTACTTAGAACACTTGACACCTCCACGGCGACTTCCTTACATGCTGCTGCTTGTGACTGGTACCGTAGGAGGAGAAATACCCCGGAGCAGAAGTTAGAATATATTTTCCATTTAGTTAATTCAGGCGATACAGACTCACTCGGAGATGTACTCGATGAAAGTGGTCGGGAGTTAGTTGAAAATGGGCATATGGAATTGCTACCATTGTTACAAGACTTGGAGAAAGATCATTTCGGCCCAAGAACTTGGGCTTCAATACTTGAAATGCGAGGCGATATTCTTTCCATACAGGGTCGCTGGGATGATGCTGAGAAAGAGTATGAAGAGGCCCTACCACTAGTAAAGAAGCATAAAGTCAAGGAAATCGAAGGACGTATCCTATCTAGTAAGGCAGATCTTTCGGTTCATCGTGGTGATTCAGATAGTGCCTTAGAATTACATCGGAATGCCCTAGAGATATTCATTGATTTGGGTAATGCTATGGGTGCGGCTCGAACATACACCAATATGGGTTTTATCTTCAGGCACAAGAAGGATATGAAACGAGCACTGGAAGTGTATGGGAATGTAGAGGAATTACTCTCTACCGAAGCAAACCCAGAACTTGTCGATGTTAGAATCAAGTTGGCATCTGCTCTTTTGGAAATGGGCGAAGTAGATCGCTCTAGGGAGCATGCACTGACATCATTTGAAGAAACAGAAAATGGAGATGATTTAGGTCTACATGCTCGTTCTCGGGCAGTACTCGGTCGTCTTTATGCAAGAACTGGCGACCCTGACCTAGCCTTGCATCATTATACTGAGGCACTAAAACAAATGGCAGAGGAAACCAACCAAAGAAGTGCTGTAGAAGTTACAATTCTACTAGGTGAAGCATTATCCGATGCTGGCCGTTCTGATGAGGCAGTAGAGCATTATCTTGATGGCCTTGCTATGGCCGAAGCAAATGACTTCCGCCCACTAATTGGTGAGTTGTTAGCACGTTTGGGTGAATCGGCACCCGAAAAGGCAGAACGCATGAACTATTTGCAACGTGCTTTGACAGTTTTCCGAGAACTCGGTGCTGGTGCCCGTATGCGTGAAGTTCAGACTCAGATGCATCGCGCAATCATGGGGGGGCATTAGAACCCTGGTTGCTCAATTTGTAGTGTAACTTGACCAGATTCTAATACTACCCAGATTGTTTCAACTCCACCCAGATTTACAACTCCTGAATGGTTGGTGGCAGCTGCTGCGGATATTGGTTGACTTGTGCGGTAGTATTGTTGTCCATCCGATAGGTGGACAGCATCATCAGTAAGCCACATTTCGATATCCAACCCAACTGCAGAAGAAA
This sequence comes from Methanobacteriota archaeon, assembly GCA_002722595.1. Lineage (GTDB taxonomy): Archaea > Thermoplasmatota > Poseidoniia > Poseidoniales > Thalassarchaeaceae > MGIIb-P. The sequence continues at coordinate 39,094 of PBMO01000015.1, forward strand.
GATGCAGACTTATTGGTTCTGCATATTTTGCACTTGGATCTATTCGTGCTGCTTCATCAGCTCTCTCTACTGCGGCTCCTACTGCAAGAAGATTCTCTTCAAGTGCTTCTTCAGTCCAACGGTCCTGTGTTGAGACCTCGAGGTCCCAAACCCAGATTGAAAATGCAGAGAGGAACATCAATCCAAGTAAAAATGTGAAAACATAACCAATTTCAGTGGCTGCAGCATTTTCATCCTTTTGCAAACGCCTCATGCAATCGAACCCCCTAGTGATGTCTGGCTGGAAATGCAAGCCATTTGCAGGTTGAACAGAACCGGTCCACCTCCAGCATGGTATACTACTTCAGGCATCGTCGGAGAGGTCTGAACCCAACCCACATAATCTGACAATGTGTCTAATTGGCCAGGGAATGCCAACCAATCTGAAGAGTAGTCAGCATCTGCTGCACTTTCTGCGGCGATGGTTAGTGCATACGGCCCATCCCACCCCCTGCGCACTTGGTGCGCAGATAGTGAGGTAATCTGTTCCCTCCCCTCCAATGAGAGTGTTAATTCTAATTCTGTCGATCCAAGTACTGAATCTCCAGTTGGGACCGTTACTGGTACTGTGGCTGCTAAGCGAGGCCCTGGGCCTTCTCGCGATGCAGGAGGCCGCAAAACATCTGGTTGATACTCAGGATGATTTGTACCAACAAAACCTCCCTGTGTCAGGATTTGTAAATCAGATACACTAGAATCAAATGTGTATGTTAGTCTCGGCATATGGAATGCCCATGCACTAGCAATTACTGTATTCGGTTCACCATTATATTCGCCACGTATTTCCATTTGCAAGCCGAAGAAATGGGACCCATCCTTCCAAGAACTGAGAATATCGCTTTCCTTGTAATTATGAACCGAAATCCAAGGTAGTGTGACATCAATCCAGCCTGATGCCCTCATGCCAATCACAATACAACGATCTGCTCCATCATCCTGTATTCCAATAGCACCACTATCGCCTGTTGATGAAAATATTCGTAATGAACCAGATGTCGCGTCCACCGAAAATGCGCCAATGTGATTTGAATCAATGGAGTGAATAGTTGAATCATCGCTGTGATTGATTGTTTGTTCTTGACTAGTTGCAGTATTCCACGTAGTTCGAGGCCCAGCGGGTTGGAGGATGAGACTTGTTTCCCCTACTGCCGGTGTTGCTGAATCGCCCCCACTTTTCGGTGGGTAAAATTTCCATTCAGCCCCTGATGTTCTGCCCGTGTCTGCAGCAGGAATCATGGTTAAGCTACCTGGCCTCCATGATGTTGCATGGTTAGCATTAGAGTCAAGAGTTTGAGAATCCAAAACCCACTCGATTTGAATTGGGTCTGATCCTTCTATCCACGATAGGGAGTCTGATGTCCATGGGATTCGGATACTGGAGTACCCCGAAATTGCCTGATAGAGGTTCCCAATTTTAGCTGTAGTTGACGTGGGGCTAGGGTTGTTGATTATCAGAGTTCCATCCATTGCAGGAGGGCGGAAATTTTTTCCTGTCCAAGATCCAGTTCTATCTGGCCAAGAAATCGCTCCGGGCCCTTCTCCATCTAACTCAGCGGATTCTCCCCAGCGTACAACCAGTGAGGCATCGCTTGAGGTTCTTAGAACCAATTTTTCAGGTTCACTAGTCACTAACTCTTGCGTCCATGTGTGGACATTTGGTAGTGCCCCCTCTGGATTTTGTTCGACGTAGAGAGAAGTTGATTGCCCATTTCCTGATTCGGAACCAATCTCCCATTGCACTGTGAACGGGTTGTCAGATTCAACCTGCAGAACATGCGACCCTCCAATAAGTGGAACAGACCAAATTCTTCCTAGCCCAGAATCAGGATTTTCCATGTCTGTATTAGCGATAAACGCTCCACCTTGTCCATGCCAAACAATGACATTCAGTGGCATCTCAGAGTGTATCCAAGATTCTCCTGTACTGCTGTCGGTATTCTGAATCCAAGTATCACTACTAGAGATTAGATATTCAGTCTCAATTCCACCCTGTTCAAAGGTTAGTGATTTGGAGCCCAGTACTGAAGTCAGGGTGTTTGATGGGGTCGCAGTAATTGTTGCATTGATAAGTGGTATTCGGTAATGGTGGAGTGATTCTTCAGAAGCATGCAAATCTGTCGCACAAAGGCTATTTACAGGATATTCTGGATGACGTATTCGCATTTCTTGGTCTAGATCAAGAGCACCTTCTATTCTGAATGTAGTGTCTGGAATATGTGTTGCAGAGTACCAACTACCACCTTCAAACATTTGCCATCCAAGCTGCCCAGTATGTGGCCTCATGGTCAGCAGTGCTGAATCACCCGGAGTTCCGGATTCACTGAGGCGCTCAGTTTCCTTTGCTAAATCTTCCATTTGCCCAACCATGTTTTCTCGTTCGACAGCACCGTGAAGCTCATCAATTACGGGTATGACTGTGACCATCATTCCTGAAATAATGGTAATCACACCAGCGAATAGGAGGACTGTGGCGATGGCTGCAGAAACAGCATCTTCATCACACTCTCGCCTAATCAACTAATCACCACCTGTTGCAAGACGACATCTAAATGGAATGCAGCCTCAATTGGATGCAATGTCATACCCTCTGCTCCTGAGACTCGCCCCTTGGGGCCGAATCCAAAATAATCACTTGAATCGCCAGTGGCTCGATGTAAATCATAGGAGTCTGTCCATTGTCGAAGATATCGTGATTCAGGATTATCTACTCCGGTGAATTCCGGAGATATTCTCAGATTCCTTGCATTTTCATCAAAGAACGTGATGGCTCCTTTGCTCTCTATGTCGAGTGACATTGACATGCTCTGTTCAGCACCCGCAATGTCCGCATCCAGTAGCATGATACTTACTCTCATTTTGCCATCTAAATCAATGTCATGGTGTAATCTTGGGTATTCTTCCACCTCTATTGGCTGGTTTGGTAGTTGTTGAATCCTGGCTCCATTGATTAGGTTAACATCAAAACTTCCTACTGACAGCGGAGTCCTCAGTTGGATGCCATCAAGTGGTGTTTGAATCCATCGATGGATGATGATGCCATTCGAATCCTTGACATCTATTTTTATCCATTGCTGCATACTTGCATTTGTGATAATGTCTCCCATGCCTTCGTTCAAATCCCATTGTTCAGAAATTGATGGTCCAGTTATACTGACGGATGCTGCGCTTGAGTTCAGAGATGTGATATTGAAAACTCCGCCTGATAATTCGATAGTAACTCTGTCATTGCCAAATAAATCAGCACTGATTTGCCATATTTCAGCCATCCTAAGTGGCTTGATGGTATCTGAAATGTGTTGGCTATGGATGACCATCCCAGTACCTGCGGGTGATTCTGCGGCTACAAGTAATCGATCATTAAATTGAGTTGCTGCAACAGTGCCAGAGGACCAATCTCGGTTATCGGTTAAATCTTGCATAAAGGGCTGCATGACCACCATTACTCCAGCCATTGTTGATATCACCATGGCCAGCAGCATCGTAACTCCCATAATCTCTGAAACGCCGCTTTCATCGGCCCGGCGATACGGGGCACAGGGTCGGCGCATGAACCGAGATAACGCGGTTCGTTCTTAGCAATTCTCATTTCACCTCATACTGAGGTGAAGTTTTCACAGGGTAATCAGTTCTGCTTCTTCTTGTCCAATCCAGTGGCTGAATTCAGGCCCGTTTCGAGTCGAAATCCGCAAATCACCTGACCAGTTATCTAAGCGGAATAGCACCTCACTCTCTGCTATATGTGGGGCATTGTTTTTTTCTGAAAGGTGACAAAGCACCACGCTTTTTGTTTGTTCACTCAAGACTTCTTCCAAAAGGAGTGATGTTTGTAAATTCGACAGGTGACCACCACGGCCAGCAATTCTTGTTTTCAGACTTTCAGGGTAGGGCCCAAGTGCAAGTCTCTTTGCATCATAATTTGCTTCTACAGAAATATGTGCACATCCTTTGAGGTGCCGTATTAGTTCATCAGTGGGTTCTCCTAAATCAGTGACAATAGCAGCACGTTTACCTGTCCCTGAATTGATTATGAAACCAACATTTTCAGCATCATCGTGGGGAACTGGAACAGGTAGTACTGAAATGTCTTGGGTGACCTGTACACGTTCTAGTGATTCAAACAATTTGCATTGATTTACAGGGTCAAGGCCAATATTTGCACAAGTGGTGAAGTTTGCAAAAATCTTGGCGCCATGCCTTCGCTGAAATATCTCGGCACCTTTAGCATGGTCTGTGTGGTGGTGTGTGAGCAGAATGGCATCAATGGACTCTGGCTGTACTCCAATTCTAGCTAATCTTTTCTCAATTTGCTTACCGCTGAAGCCACAGTCGACCAATACTTTCGACTCACCACTTTGCAACAGCGTAGAGTTGCCACGACTCCCTGATCCAAGGTGGGTAATCTCTAGACTCATGCCAACCTTTGTTCGTGTAGCCATTCACTCCTTGAATGAAGCGCTCCTAACAGTGTCTTCAAAGCCAATTTTGGATGTTAATTCTATCCTCCAATTAGTAATTTTACCTTCGACTTTTATTACAAAATTATTCCAGAAAAGAGGTTTTGAAAATGCATCTCGTCCGAACGACGCTCCATCAGCATCATAAGCGTGAGAGGGGGGATGGGCTGTGGGTGTAACCCACAGGTGAATCCATGCGCCGCAAACAAACAGCACTTCTAATGACGCTACTAATCGTTGGTTCGATGGTTTTTGTTAGTCAAATAAGGCCAAACAGTCCAGTACAATCGGTACATCCTGGTGATACTACAGGGGAGGGTCCCCCAATAACCGATCGCGATAAAGATGGGATGCCAGATTTGCACGAAGAGGCTTTCAGTGAAGCGATTTTCTTGGATCAAGGAGATAGGTCAAGAACGGTCCAAGGACTTGATTCAGACAATGGTACTGATAATCAAAGTGACCATGATTTCGACGGTCTAACTGCTTTGATGGAATATTGTTGGCCTTATGATTTGGATTCTTGTTTCACCGATAATCGAACGGGGTTGCCAGGTAAACCTGATGATATTTCTGAAACAGGAGTCCGCTGGTACTTGGATCCAAGAATGGGTGACACTGATGGCGATGGTTTGCCTGATGGGTTTGAAGTTTCGATGTGTATGTCGTATACCGGGGAAATCAATGCCCAAACGCATGTTTGGGAATGCGAAATTTTTGATCCTTTGAACAGCAGTGATGGTTTAGCAGACAGTGATCGATGTGAACTCGTGACGGTCTTCAATTGTGGGGATGGTTTTGACGTAGACCGAGATGGGGAAATAGAGCCGCATGAGTACTACACAAATACGGAAGAATACCTGTATGGTGCACCTGAGAGTTGGACTACTGAGTTTGATGGTTTGCGGTGTTCTGGCCAGGTACCACATCTAGTTGACCCTTGTCGGACCGATGAAACGCGCCCTACAAATGATGATGGATGGCTTGGCACAGACCCTCTTGACAATGATACTGATTACTATCGCTGGGCTGGAAACCCAGGCCAAGCATTCGGTCTAACTCAGAAGGGCGATGGAATAATTGATGGTTGGGAAATATACTTCCAATTAGATCCTTTGAACAGTTCTGATGCACTGATTGATAGTGATGTAGACGGTTGGGATATCAATCGTGATGGTGCGATATCTCCTGACACCTCTAGTGTGACCCTTGATTTGGGAGAGGCTCTAAGCAATTTGGAAGAATATACCATTTCAGTTGACGATGGCAATTGGGTTACAGCAGGTGTGAAAAGTACATCAATCGGTTTTGAAAATGCAGTTGTTCATGAGTATAATCAAGGCACCACTCCTGATATTTTGCACCATGACACTCACTCCTTATTTGCAGATGATTCAGTTGGCTTGCTGTATATAGGCACCCGTAGTGGTGTTTCTGTAATGCAACCATCTACGAATAGCTCGACTCATTACACACTTCCTGCAGGCGTCCATTTGCATGATATGTATCACTGGCCTTCGGGTGGTGAAAATGGCATTCTAGTTCTTACCACTAGCGTTGGCTTGCAATCCATTGCTTTACTTGAGGACGGGCTATTATCAGGTGTCATAGATGAATTGGTTACTGGGGAAATGCATTTGACAATCCCATTAGATACAGGTAGTGGTGACTTGGATATGATTGGTTTTGGTGAATCCCAAAATGTGTGGAAATATTCAGTTGATTCTGAAGGGCGCATCGGTTCAGTCGAATCCGTTGCACCTCTGACCAACGCTCTCCAGCAAGAAGAAAATGCTACGGTCAATGCAGCAGTCCATGTTGTTTTACCCAGCGATGGCCCCCGATTATTCATAGGCACAAACCGTGGTTTAGTCATGGCCAACTCCTCTGATTTATCAGGTGGTTTCCCTACGAGTTGGATATTTGATACAAGTAATGCTGGACAATACGTAAAGTCTGGTGTAGTAGGTAGTGGTATGGATGCCGCGGTCCAATCGTTGGTTGTTGATGGTCCTCGAGACTCAGGGGGTGAAATCACTAGCCCGCAAACTCTCTGGGTTGGCACAAGAGTAGCCGTTCACCAATTCGATTTGATTGTAGGACCGTCACAACCGGTTGGAGCCTTCAGTTATGAGAGGATGTACAACAACTTCGACGACGATGAGGCAACAAAAACAGCTGGAAATGATGTCTTGACTATATTGCCACTGGGTGATGAAGTAATTATTGGTTCAAAATGGGGTACGTGGGCACTCGATGCAGATCACAGCCGTTCTTCAGGCGTAGAGCCCGATCACACAAGAATCCCTGGCCGGGTTGTCGATTTAGCCATTTTAACTGTAGAAGATGAACCACTATTGTTTGCAGCACTCGACCCAGGTCAATATGCCAATATTGTGCAGATAGACCCTCTGTCAAATGACTCCGACTCGGACGGTATGCCAGATGGTTGGGAGTACATATTTGGGCTTGATCCAACCAATCCATTTGATCGCGACGATGATCTCGATGCTGATGGAGTTAATTTGAATCCTGATGCGGATGATTATTTTGATAGAAGTTGGACTAATCTTGACGAGTTCCGATATGTTGCAATGACTGACCAAGGATGGAATTCGACCAATCCAAAACTATCCGATACTGATGGGGACGGCCTATTAGATGGCGAGGAATATTGGGGCTTCTTCGTCGATAAGACCAACTTCACTTGCCATTATCTGAATGGTGATTATCTATGTGATGAAAACACTGGTGAAGACGCTAGAAATACATACATCACTGGTTGGTCTGATTCAGGCGCTGGTGGAGGGACGGATCGTACAATTGATCCAACAAATACAGACACAGATGGAGATGGTATGCCAGATGGTTGGGAAATCAAGTATCGTCGATGGATTGGTCAAACTTTCACCGGAGGGAATGAGTGGTCTCTAGACCCTAGCGATCCTAGCGATGCTGTGGAAGATGCCGACGGGGATGGGTTGACCAATCTCTGCGAGTATCAATGGCAGCAAATTCGGTTACTTGTTCTCGAGCAGGGTCTTTCAACTCACAACGAAACATCTGATGGAGCCGAACTTTGGGTAGATACTGATCCAAACCTCATTGATTCAGATGGAGATGGATTACCTGATGGCTGGGAGGCACGGTACACCTGCTCATGGTCTTCTGCTCAGGAGGGATTGAATCCGCTGAATGGCTCTGACGCAGGTAACAATCCAGATGGGGACGGATATGATGTTAATCATGATGGAATATTACAGCCTGAAGAGTCTCTAACGAATTGGATGGAGTATTACTTATCGTCACTGATAATGCTTGGTGATGTTGACCAAAATGGTGCATCATTGGCGTATTCAACCCATTTGTACAATGATTCTTGGAATGGTTCTGCAACCAATGCATTTGGCTTCTTTGTTTCACAGGAAGTGCTAGACGATCAACCACTTGCACCACAGCGGGATTATGGTACCAGTGATCCATTGAGTAGAGATACGGATCAAGATGGAATGCCAGATGGTTGGGAGGTATACTTCGCAAGATGGGATGTATATGCCGACGATTGGACACTGAATCCTGTGATGGAATTAGATTCACTGGGTGATCCTGATGGGGACGGGATGACGAACTGGGAGGAATACAATTCAATTGCTGCCAACTTCACCGAATCCGATCCAGATAAATCAAGTCCTCAGTACTATGCATTTGGCACTGGTAATATTGCCTCTATACAGGTATGGAGTGAGGGGGGTTCCTCAATGTCTTTTGGCGAATTCATGACTCCTGAGCAGATTGCAATTAGTGGTATGACCGCTGATCCAAATAATCCAGATACAGATGGTGATGGGATGTACGACGGAATTGAACTTCTATTCACACAGTGGAACCAATCAGATATGGTTTGGACCCTCAATCCA
>PBMO01000016.1 GCA_002722595.1 Methanobacteriota archaeon
AGATCTTCCTGCACTTTCTACATAGGAAAGGTCAGGCTTAAGATCGTGCGAAACAGGAGTTGGAACCGTGACGATTAGCACGTCGCATTCTGCTGTTGCTTCTGCAGTACTTCGAGTAATGTGCCAGCGATCTGAATCAGGTGAAGGAATCATGTTGTCCAAATCAGGATCTCCTAGAGGGTTCCGACCTTCATGCAGAGCAGTAACAATGCGTTCGGAAAGGTCGACTCCCCAGACATTGAATCCAGCATCACGGAAACCTATGGCTGTTGGAAGTCCAACGTAACCAAGTCCAATGATTCCAACGTTCAATTCGCCAGAATCGGCTCGAGAGGCAAACGAAGCATCCCATCCCATGTTTTTGGCGCCTAACTCTTGCTTCATGAAGCCCTCGGTTGACCAAATGCATCAAAGAACGCCACCCGTAGGGTGGCATATGCGAGTTTTCGTGACAGGAGGTTCTGGCTTCATCGGCTCGCATGTTTGCGAAACGCTACTCGCTCAGGGAATCGAAGTGATTTCATTTGACAACCATTCTAGTGGGAAGAATCGAATTTCGGGAATAACACACATTGAAGGCGACATCTGCAATTTACAGCGGCTAGAAAAAGCAATGCATGGGTGCACACACATAGCCCATCTTGCTGCACTTGCATCTGTTCCAGCATCAGTTGCAGATCCTGAACTTTCCGAATCGATAAATCTCCATGGTACATTGAATGTTATAGAAGCGGCAAAAGCAAACGGAATCAAGCGTATTGTGTTCTCAAGCACTGCAGCAGTATACGGAAACACGTCCGAATATCCTGTTACGGAATCTACGGCCACAAGTTGTCTTTCACCCTATGCTGAAGATAAGTTGGCGGCTGAAGCTGCTCTATTGTCATCCGGCCTTGAAGTCATACTACTCAGATATTTCAATGTCCATGGGCCTAGGCAGGATCCAAAAGGCGCATATGCAGCGGTTATTCCTTCCTTCATTGATTCTTTAATGAATCACAAATCTCCTCGAATATTCGGGACCGGAGAAGCGACAAGAGATTATGTCAGGGTCCAAGATGTTGCTGAAATCAATCTCCTTGCACTAACAGCAGAAAACAATGATGCAGTTTCTCAAGTCTATAACGTGGCTTCCGGTTCAACAGTTTCTGTGCTCGAACTATTCGAAACAATCAGGGATTTACTCTCTGAGAAGGATGAATCAATATCTGCAATTGCTGCAGATTTTTCCCCCCCAAGAGATGGCGATATTCTTCATTCATCGGCTTCAATCGATAAGGCTCGAGAACTGCTTAAGTTCAATCCTGAGACTGATCATCGGCTTGCCCTGCAAGCGACGGTGGAGGCGTATTGGGATCAGCGCGTGTAGGCGCAACCGGGAAATCCTCATCCTGTCCATTTTCTGTGAAGTGTCCTTTACTGACAAGGTCGCCCAATTTACTCACTCCAGCCTCAATCAAATCGGGATCGGAACTCTCTGCCCTTTCCCATGCTTCTTGTGCTTTGACATCCTTTGCAATATTTGCTTCTTCCACCAATTGTTCAGCGGCTGTTAAATCATCTTCTAAGCCTTCGAATTCTGGACGCGCAGTCATTGCATCTACGCGAGGCATACTGGAATCAATTGTATCTGCCCCAGAACCTTCTGCAGGTCCTTTTGGATCCCTCCCTCTTGTTTTGTATACAACACGTCCCCATTTGTCCTTCTCCTTGGCCATTGCCCCGCCTTTCTCGGGGCGCATGACGACATCGAGGATGTCAGTGCCCCCTGGTATGCCCAATACTCGGGCTGCAACACCCTTCCCCTCTTGTTCTAGAAGAGGCGCAATATCTAGGCCATCCATCATTGCATTCTGGATTTGGCTGTAGCGTTGATTTCCTGAGACGCGACCAAACACTACTCCAATAATTAGTGTGAAAGCCAGAGTAAGTATTGCTTCAGGTTCTGACAAATCTCGCTCAAAGAAATAGAGCAAAGAAAGTGCAATAAGAAAACCAAGTGGGACCCAAATTACAGTCCGTTGAGTGATGAGGTCTTGGCGCAACCTTTCCATCTCTTTTGCACCGAGTGGAGCCGCTCCGACCCAGTCCAAGTCTTCGTCTGACACGGGAGTCCCTATGCGGCAACAGGATTGAAGGCTTCTATCCAATTATCATCTTCGATATTGTTTATTGCCCTAGCCTTTAGATGCAAATCAGGTATTGCAGGCGTTGTTCTTTCAGTCCTTTCAGAGATAGTTGGTAGGTTGATACTATGTTCTAAATTATCAGATCCACTAACCAAAACGGAATCTTGAACGGATACGTTTGAAGTGCGAGGTTCTAAGGCCAATCGATGCAACAAATCAGACATGGTTCTCTGCATTTCACGACTCTGTTCAGCAAAGGCTTCTGTAAGCCTTCCGCTTTCGTCCGCAAGTTTACGTTGTGCTAGATGGGCTTGAGTTGATTGTGAACCAATTACATGTTGCATTGTTTGCATCATTTCCTCCCACCTGTGGTTGACATCTCCAATTCGATTTTCAAATTGCGACAACACTCTTTCCTGTGATTCAATCAATCTCTGCGCCTCCTTCATTGCACGTGCTTGTGCCTGGAGAGTTTCGCGTTGGCTCTCGATTAGTTTACGCGCTTCAGGTGCACCAACAGAGTCGCGCCTTTGCAACTCGGCAAGAACACTGCTCAATTCCTGACTTTGTATGTTGACTTCATACTCAAGCCGGCCAATTTGTCCACTTGCTTCTTTCAGCTTGACATATTGACTACTGATAACACGCCTTAATTTGCGTTTATCTGCACTATGCCTTGGCAATTCAAAAAACAACATTACGTACGTACCAATAATGGCACCTATCGTCACTTCCCCCAAAATTATTGTTAGCCAAATACCCGTTGCGAGCCCGGCTAAGATAGATACTAGTCTCGACATCCCAATCAATTAATTGTGAGTCGAGTACCATATAGAAAGAAGCGTGGGGGGTCCCGGGGGCCCAATACACTTAACCGAGTGCGAACTCATTCTCTTCAACTTCAATTATGATGCCTTGTTCTAGTAACCACTCGATTGCTTCTACTAAGTCTTCAGAGTCGATTCCCCTAGGGGTCAATGCAATCCCCAAATTTTCTAGAGACACAAATGCATCTCCTGTTGCAAGTTCGTTCTCCAAGTGGAGTAGTACCGCTTGGGCACAAATTGCTAGGAGTGGGTCATCGCCAGAATCATCTTGCAGATAGGTTAGATGAGCGTATGCTGGGTGCGGCTCCCAAGAGTCATAATCGTCCTGGATTTCAGTTGGAACACCTCCAGTTTCGAACATGTCGAATAAATTACTCTGCCGAGTTCCCTTTCGATCCAACTCAATATCATTACCGATTCGATTAGATAGCGCTTCCAATCGAGATATTCTCTGTTCTAGGCGCATTTTCTCACGTCCCAAGTTAGCTTCAATTAGTCGCATTTCTTCAGTTGCCCTTTCGATAAGCCAGTCATTCATACTCCAATCCGGGTCTAGTCTGAGCATTGTATCCCAGAGGCGCTGTATTTCCTCGGGTAGATTCGCCGCGTCTAGGCGAGGCGGCTCATCACCATCCGAGGATTTTCCCGACATCCCAATGAACTCTCTCGTGACGGTTCTTGAAGAGTTCGCTCTAGCGCTGACTTTTCTCTGAAGGCTCAGAATGCGCTCATTCATGTAGGGGTAGCGATTGGCGGGTGCAATGACGTCCTACACACTGGCTCTACTTCCCGGCGATGGTATTGGCCGCGACGTCATGTTAGAGGCCGAAAAAATCATTTCCGTAGTTGAAAACAATACTCCTCTTTCATTCCAAATCAACAAAATTCCATGTGGAGGCAAGCATTACCTCGAAACAGGTGAAGAATGGCCTGAAGGAAGTTTCGAGTTTTGCAGAGATGAGGCGGATGCAATTTTGTTGGGTGCTATTGGTTGGCCAGGTGCTAAAACTGAAAGTGGAGATTTGGCTGGAGGCTCAGTGATTCTCGGTTTGCGAAGCGGTTTGGATCTATATGCAAATGTTCGCCCTATTCGATTATACGACGGTGTAAACCACAAAATTCATGGAAATTTCCAGCAAGTATGGAAGCCAGGGATGGTTGATATGGTCATTATTAGAGAAAACACAGAAGGGTTGTACCATTCTCTATTGCGTCGTTGCGCTGACGCCGCACAAGGGCGTGAAACATGGGAACCCGGGGAAATGGATTTCCCAGGACTGGACGGAGAAGTCGCATGGGACCCTCGCCCTATATCTCGTCATGGCAGCGAGCGAGTAATCAGATATGCGTTTGAGATTGCAAGAAGGCGAAATGGAGCTCCAGTAGATGGCAAGACGCGTGTGACTTGTGTTGACAAGTCAAATGTAACTAGAGGTTGTCAACTATTCAACAAAATCTACCACGAAATTGCAGAAGAATATCCCGATACAGAAACCGATCATGCATACATCGATGCATTCTCAATGTGGCTGGTCCGTCAACCAGAGTGGTTTGATGTGGTCGTCACCCCCAACATGTTTGGAGATATTAGTACCGATTTAGCCAGTGTTTTGCAAGGTGGAATGGGAATTGCTGCTAGCGCAAATCTAGGCGATTCTCATGGGATGTTTGAGCCAGTACACGGTTCTGCACCAAAATATGCAGGCAAGAATACAACCAACCCAATAGCGATGATTAGTAGCGTATCCTTGATGTTTGATTGGCTTGGGACAAAAAATAATGATCCAACATGCACTGCAATTTCGGATTCAATTGAGCAGGCAGTAAATCAGGTTCTTAGTGGCGATAAATTGACTTATGATTTAGGTGGCTCTGCAGGAACAAGTGAGGTGGGCGACTTGGTTTGCCAAATACTTGAGGAAAATCTTCGAAAGCACATCCCCATCGCTTGATTTGAAAATCATTGATTTTTCGCCCGCTCTTTCCGCAAGGCGTCCTCGAACTCATCCCAGAGTTCTTTCTCTACTTCTGCTCGAATCTGTGGCACCATTTCTGCAATAACCTGCTGGCGGATTTGGTCACGAATGGCTACAGCAACCTCTCCTACAATTTCTTGTTCTATTTCAGCTCGCAAACCTTCCCGAATTTCTTCTATGTCGGTCAAAGGTCCTATTCCTTCATCTAACCCCTCAGCTTGACGTTTCAACAAACGAGCCCTTTCATTGGCCATATTCTCAATATGTTGTTCTAGTCGTTGAACAATTTCATTGCTCCATTCTGAGTGTGGATCAGGTAATCGACCCTGGCTGATTAATTGCTGTGATATTTGCACACTACGAATTCGTACAGCATCCCCTGATAGATAATCATTCGTTCCAGTAACAAAGGATAACATTGCTTCTACAAATTCACCCTCTGGAATATCGTTTCCACAACCTGGGCAACCAGTTACAGGCCCTTCTTCGTTGGGACTTTCACTCTCGGATACTTTCCTTTGCTTCCGGCGAACAGGTTTACGCGGCTCATCAATATCAAAGGAGACTTGCGATGTGAGAAACCCATCCCCCTCACTAAGCAGCCTATCCTGTTCCTCTGACACTCTAATCAGAAGTATCTAGAATCCCTTAATGGAAAAGAGTTCTGCTTAATTTGACACCACCAAAAGGAAATTGCGTTACTTCTGGAGATCCCGCAGCATTTCAGCCAACCCATCACTCAAATTTCCTCGGTTGTCCCATGATTCGTTGATTTGAGAACCCCCATCCTTCAGATATTTTAGGAGTATAGGGACGCATCTTGTTAACTGATCAACGATAGCAATCGTCGATGTCATAGCGGTCCTTGATAGAGGGTTCAAATCGATGACGCATACAGTTTTACCCATTTCCACAAGGGCTTCACACCGGTCCCCATCCTCCAAAGGAACTAGGATTACATCTGATGAAAAAATCCCATTAGTATGACAATTAGCCCGAGGCCCCTCAAGCCCGGGAATCTTCGTATCAGGTTCCCTGCCTAGAAATTCGACACATTGAATATTTTCAGCCAACTCTGGATATTTCTCACACGCAGCAATTTTTTGTTCCTCTAAAGCACCCAGCAAAGCAGACATTCTCTCAGGGGTACGATAGTAGATATTGACTTCAATAGGACATTCGATTACTGCTGCACACGCGATTAAATCAATTCCTGCTAACGCCACGGTGTTTCCATTTACCGAAATCACTGGTTGGTTTGCAGCAAGAAGTTGTGAAGCGGTTTCCATGATTGCAGACTTTGCACTCTCAGTGGTTTTTTCACCCAATAGATAATCGAAAGCTTCCCCTCTCCCATGTGCAATTAACGCGGAGTCTGCTAACAATCCAGCAGCAGCAGCATCAGTCATTTTTTTGCGAGCCATAAGGGATTCATATCTAGGATGAGATTCAGGGATCTCGCCCATGATTATGCCCCTTCAAAGATGCAAGTCAAATCGAGGGGTGGAGCTGCTCTGTGAAGCGAAGAAGTTGAGATAACATCGACCTTTGCCCCCTGCCAAGAATCTAATTCTTCGAAGATGATGTTTCCACTCGCTTCCAGAGTAACATATTCTCGTAAGCCACGAGTTTCTACATCCAAGGCAGCATCGCGCGACAATTCTGGACCCATATTATCCAACATCACGTTTAATCGCCTTCCATCATCGTGTTCTAGCATCCTTTCAGCCCAAACTTCTGCTGCAGCGAGTGCTTCATCCAGCGTACGCACTTCGATTGTGACAAATGCCCCAACAGATTCAACGGGAATATCCCACAATGCATCCTTAATTCTGTGGATTTCATCCGAATTTTCCTCAACTAATGTTGCAAGGTCATTTTCTTTGAGCATTAATGCATCTGTTCGATTCAATCGATGGGTCAAGCCCCCTCCAACGGCTACAGCCGCCTTATCTAGGACTCCCCAAGCAGTTTTTCGCGTAGCTGCGATTGGAATTTGTGATTCCTTCACCCAACGGGAAGTATTCGTAGCAATCCCACTTAATCGGCCAAGTATGTTTAGTATTATTCGCTCACAGACTAGGATTTGGTGCCGACATGCTTCGATTGTCAATAGGCACATACCATTCTCAACCTTCGCACCATCTCCAATGGTCCAAGTATATCTCGCCTCAGGCATCCATTCGCGAATCAACACATCTGCAGCATATACGCCTGCTAAAACCCCCTCTTGTTTACTCCTTATTTCTGCGCGTATTCTCTTATTACTGGGTTGAATAGGCTCAAAAACACCTTCATCAGCAAGCAGAGTTGCAACCCACCTACGAGCACTATTGAGCAGGAAATCGGAGGCCCCATCGTCTCCAAACAAGGCCCTCTTTCGATCATGTGGTAGGACTTTCCTCTCCACCCTCTCAACGGTCTCGGCTAGCACATCGCTTACATCACTCGCCGCATCTTGCGGCGGCATATCTTCGGTGGACACCAGTTCGCCGAGAAGGGAGGGGGTTTTCACCCTCACGGATACACAATACTGACAAATTCACCATCAAGCGGCCTTTTGACTGACGACCTATTCGGTTATTCCATGCGACGGGTGGGCATTGTAGGCGATGGCCTTGCAGGACTCATTGCAGCCCGTTCAGCAGCACAAAGTGGTGCCGAAGTGTTGATTTTTGCTCGCTCAGAACCTATAGGAGGTTTAGCAGCTCCAGTACATGCAGATGCTGAGTGGTTATTCGATAGGATTCCATTGAACTGGAACAGAACCAGTTATCTTGCAACGCTATTGAAAAGCATGGGTGTTGGAATCCATTCACGTAGAATGATACATACCCGTATGGCCTTCATTCTCGATGAAAAACGGCACACATTGCCAGGAAACAAAGGACTGTTTTGGAAGAGCAATAGAAATGACGCACTTGAAGCCGATTGGTTGTCAGTAGTCAAGGCGACCAAGGCAAAGGATCTGAGTAATCTAGAGGGTGCTGCAAAACACATGGCTACCTTATTATCTGTACTTTGGTCATTCAACACAACGCCAAACCTCGAAGCTTTGGAGCATCATACTGTACGGAATTTTGGTCGTATACCAACAGATGGTTGGGCTGGTGTAAGTGGAAGATTGATTGCTGCATGTTCCCAATGGGATGTGACCTTCCATACTGAAGGACCAGTTCTCGGGTTTCGCCGAGATAAGAATGGAAACGTGGACGGAATCAAACGTAAAGGACGAATCATGCCTGTTGATGCCGTGATTCAAGCTCACAACCGCTCAGATTCCACAATTTATGGCAGATATATTGGGACCTATGGAAATTTCATGTTACCTCATGTCGCCCTTTGGGATGTAGATAGAGAAGTACTGCTGGTAGATCTCGGGAGATTCGTAACAGATAGAATACCGAAAGAACACCGTAACAAGGTCACAATGTTCCATTGTTTTGCTTTCGGAGATCAGAATGATGCAGCGGAGAGAGTAGAGACCGTCCTAGACTCACAATGTTCGGGTTGGAGAAAGGGCATAATCCAAGATTTTCAGATAGAAGATTTACGCTTGCCAATAATTCCAGAACATGAATATGAGGACGGGATATACTATGCACACGTCGAAAATGCGGAATTAATTGGCAAAATGGCAGCTAATTCTCTATTGCCTGAAGGCTAACTTCAGCCGCAGAGATACAGGCGAGAATATCGTCCATAATCGATTGCATTGATGCGATATCATCACACTCGACTCTGATGACAATTTCTCCCACACCGTTTCCATGATCGATAATACTGCAATCGAATAAATCAGGATCGTCTGCATCAATCGCTGCAAGTAACATTTGGGCTTTTGACAAGTCCCCTTTCCACCTTGCCTCACTCGTCGCCACGACAATGCGAACCCCTCCTCCCTCAAGTTTTCATCGGTCGGAATTGCCATCACCCTCTTCTCTCTCGGATAATCATGGGAGGGCTTCTGAATTGGTATGATGAAAACGCCCGCCCCTTACCTTGGCGCATTCAAGAAGTGTCTCCATGGGAGACATTACTGGCTGAAATCATAATGCAGCAGACAAGGATGGAAACCGGTTTACCATATTGGGAACGTATTAGAAAAGCATATCCAAACCCCCAATCACTTGCAAATGATAGTGAAGAAAATCTGATGCTACTTTGGCAGGGCTGTGGATATTATGCCCGTGCTCGAAATTTATACAAGTTGGCAGTTACACTAGGCGAGGAAGATTTACCAACGGAATATGATGAGTTATTGAAACTACCAGGAATTGGTCCTTATACAGCAGCAGCAATTTCTTCAATATGTCATAATCAACCAGTGGCTTGTGTAGATGGTAACATAAGGAGGGTTTTATCTCGTATTCACGCCATGGATTTGACGCCATCACAACTCAATTCAAAGGCGACTGAAAGACTCGATATCAGCCGACCAGGTGATTGGAATCAAGCTATGATGGAACTAGGGTCACAAGTATGCACCCCGAGAAACCCAAGTTGTTCTGAATGTCCAGTAAATTCTACTTGTGGTGGCATGGCTTCAGGAAATCCAGAAAGTTGGCCTATCAAGAAAAAGAAAAAGCAGGTATCAATGTCCTTAGTGGCTCTAGTCATTCACAATCTGGAGGGAGTCCATTTAATTGAGCGGACCGGCAAAACACTTGGGGGCCTTTGGGGAATACCACTTGCTGAAGTGGGGACAGAATCCGATGATTTACTTCAGAATCGAGATGTGAAACACATTGGTACAATAAAGCACGACTTCACTCACCGGAAATTGTTTGTTGATGTATACACAACAAATCCTAGAACAGGGGAAATGGTCACCAATCCTGATAACGCACCTCTCTCTTCCCTAGATCGAAAGATACTGTCATTGGTTGATGCTGTATAGGCAACAATCTTGAGTGGTGGATGAAACGGAGGCCTGTGAGCGATGAGGAAGTTCTTCAGAGTTTACCGCCAGAAGAGGGTGTAATCTTTCGCAACTCCACCACCACTCTCCAAGTCCCTTCTGATTTACCACTACCTCGGCGTGCAATGCTCGCTGCACTTTTAGCCATCCTTGCAGCATTTGCTGGCCTCAATGTTGGCCTAGACTACCTTGATGGAGATACAGGGATGTACACCCATCGGCAATTGATATTCGCTCAAACAGAAGGGGCTCCTGACGAATCTTCTATTCTCACCGGCGTTCTAGTAGATGCTTCTGGAAACCCACTAGTGAATTATTCATTGGAAGGGCACCTAGCAAATCGAGCAAATGTCAAGGCAGTAACTGACGGCAGTGGTAATTTCCAGATGGATTTACTCGATCCTGGGCAAATGACACTTGATGCACAATCTCCAGACGGCGATATTTTCACCAATTTGGTTTTACTAAATTCTCCTGCTGGATTTGAGCCAATAGGCTTCACACACATCGTGATTCAATGGCCAACCGAATCTGAATATGCCAATGGAACCGTTCTCTCAAATGGTGGGATGTGGATAGATCTCAGTCAATCTCAGAGAGAAAATAGTACACAATTATACGACCAAAACGCTGCTGCGATGTATGATATGTTTGGGACAGGTTTCTTGGGCCTATCAATCATCACTGCGTTCCTAATTATCACAGGAATCCGAACTAAGAACAGTGGATTGATTCGTATTGGATCGGTAACGGCATTCTTTTCTATGGGCCATTTCTACATATCATGTGGCTTTGGTCTCATCGCATTTTTGTTGACAGTATCATTAATACGCCAAGATTAAATTTCATTCAGCAGCATCAGCATACCCATAATACCACTCGGAATTGTATTCCCAATCCCCCTCCATACTACCAATAGTAACCTTCACGGCTATTTCACACCCTCCATTATCGCCGGAGCATATGTTAGTGACACTATCTTCGTAAATTATCAAACTTTCACCAGCCTCCCAGTATCCATTCATGTTCGTGTCCAATTCATCAAATTCACAACCGGTATTTCGGTCCAATTGCCACCAATAGCAAGTATAGGATTCTCCAGTCTCGGCTACGATATTTAGTGATATGAATTCCCAATGTTTCTCATAATCTCTAGTCGACTCAATCATATCAACAACTACCAATGCATCACTCGCATTTTCACTCATTACATGCCCGTCTGAAGAATCCCAAGCATCTCTAACATCAAAGACAAAATTGACACTATCGCCTGATGAATCTGCCATTACAGGATTCTTCAAAGCATTGAATACCATGAATGTGACCCCACTACCCAAGAGTAACAAAATCACACTAATTACAACTATCGCTTTGATTGACTTATCTCCACTTGAAGCCGTCTGAGAGACAAATTCACCATCTTCAGAAGGTTCAAACTTCACACCAGATTTTGCGCGCATAACCAACGACATTAAACCAATGATGACAAATCCAATAATGCTGCAATATCCTGCAAACATCGAATCTTGCGAGAACATAGATTCATCTGATATTGCATCGCAATCTGAATAGATTTCAGGATCACAAGTCGCACTGTATGCATTGTAGGAGCTAGCCATGTAAAATGCAGTCCCTGCGAATATAACTGTTAGGAAGATTGTTGCCGCAGGCAGCCACCACCAACTGGTTTTGTTCATTATATTCATAACAGAAACAACAATGATTCCCACGACAATGGCGACCGATAAATAAGTCAAAATCTGAATTGTTTTGAGGGCATTTACGAAATCATCAGCATCGTCTTCATCAGAAAACATTTCGATATTATCTGCATTTGCTTGAGTAACAAAACCAAACAAGAACATCAATAGAACAACCGACATGAGTATTCCGATGGACCCTGAAAGGATGCGCATTACCTTAGGCAAACTACTTTCATTTCCAGTACCAGATGCAGAGTCAGAAGCCATTGGTAAAGGTGGAGGGAATGAAAGATCACCGGATTCATTGGACAGTTCTAGAGAATGGTGATTGTTATTTTCCACCACAATCTCTTCACTAGTTACTGGCAACTCATCATTTTGGGCCCTAGGCATAACTTGATTGGGAGATTCTACAGGGTCCCAGGAAGTTCCATTCCAAACCCAATTTCCATCTTCTGATATTTCGCCGACCATTGAGCCTTCGTAGAAAACCCGTCCATTTCAAATTACTCATCGCTGTATGAATGCCTCGACGCGTTGATACCATTCAATTCCGTCAACGTGGTCTTCAAGTTTTTTGAATTGTGGAAACGGTGAAATCGATCTCATGTAACCAAATGCGGCGAGATCTACCATGTTAGGTTCAGTACCTCCAAAGTACGGCTCTCCATTGAAAGAATCAGTAAACTCAGTTAGCAAGTCATGCCACAATTGCTTTGGTTTTCTCCCATCTTTTTTCACCCGACTTCTTGCAATAATCCCCCACATGATTGGGAATCCAGCCCATGCATACAATCGTTTTGAGATAAAACCAAATTTCTCGAGTTTTGAAACACGGGTAGTAGTCTGCAAGGCCGAGAATAACCCACCGTAAAGAATTGGCACAGTTGCTTTTGACATCTTGGTATCGACCCATTCCATCCATTTATCTCTGCGGGCGATATCATCCACTTTCCACAATTTACCATCATTGTACGTAGAATCAATATGTTTCATGATTGGAGTTGAGTCAACGACAACCTGTCCATCACTTTCCGTCCAAACAGGAACCTTGTTCCAGCCATCTGTAAATTTCAATTCTTTCTTTGTTTTCATTGCATTGATTTGAACATTTTCGTAATCAATATTGAGAAGTTCGGCAATGCCTCTTACTTTCCAGCAAAAGGGGCAAGTATGTAGCATATGCATCTTAGGTTTAGAGGCCACTAAATCTCCCATGCCCTCTCCCCGCAGCATTCTTTTCTGAAGGTAACGATTCATCAACATCGTTTTTTGCCTATGGATGTAAACAGCCTATTTAGTATAGAACCATATTCACAACGTCCATGCAATTTGGATTATTCGCCCCAATTCTTGCGATTTCAGTATTATTTGGCACTGCAGTATTTCTTCGCATTGAATCGTTGCGGGTGTACCCTATCCTTCCTAGAATACCAAGAAAAATTTGATTGATTCAACGGACCCTCGTCTTCACAGACCTCCTTCTCTGGCGGGGGTCCTATCAATCATCAATACACTGCGGATATTCTTCTTGCATTGGGGGCAAGAACAAGTCATCACATGTTCGAGTCACAGTAGACAGTGAAAGTGTGCTTCGATCATCGAGGAAGACAGTTACAGGGAATGTACTCACAGTACTTGGAACATAGTCCTCACCTGTTTGAGTTATTACAAGGACTAAACTATCTCCAGCTTCAATCACAACATCCATTGCAAAGAACTCCATCTTCGCCAAAACGGTTTCTCCTGGAATCAATACTTTCCCATCTTTGCCACCATCAGAATATCGCAAATCCATCACTGCATGTCCAAGATGTGCTCCATCACTCCCTCGCTGCATCTCGACGAAGAGATGCCCGCTGGTTGCGAGTGGAGATATTCTTGCACCCATGTGTATTGTAGGCATTCCAATGATTCGGAAATCCTCCTCCATTGTCCCACAATTTAGAATAGTTTGACTGGTTGAAGTTACGGTTTCACCACCTTCTAAAATTTCACATTGGTCTAGAGTAGTAACGTTCCATTCGGTGTCTAATGGTGGATAAGTATCCTCGACCCTCCATCCTCCGAGGTCATCTTGGATTTCTGCGATTAAGCGAGGTTGGGGCCCAGTATCTCGCAGATAGAAATCAAACCATTCAAGCAAGTCATCAGCCCAATCCCAACGCAGTGACCATGGGAAACCAATTCCACCATCGTGACCATCGGGCCTGTCAGGGTAATCATGTGTCCATTGGCCATACAATCCTTTGACTTCGAACCCATTGTCTATTGCAATTTGATGTGTGGGGAAAGCCATGTGTGGATCAACGTTCCAATCCTGCATTCCATGGATGATATAGATCGAGCCGTTGTATAATTCCATAGCTCGGTCAAGGAAATATCTCTCAGTCCAATAATCGCTCTTCATCCACGATAGATCATCTCCGGTGGCATAAGCGAGAGGGCCAGCATAGTAACCTTCCATGTAACCCTCACAACCATTTTGCGCATCTTCAAGATCCCCATCTAATCCAAATGAACCATACACACCATTGTGCATGATTGCTCCACGCGCTTCCATACTTCCATTCCGCCACATCAATTCGTGAACACCAATCAACCCTGACATCGGCACAATCGTCGCGAGATGCTCAGAGCCCGAGGCTGCAGCATTCCAAGGAGTGGAACCATCGTAGGACTTTCCAATTGCCCCCACATTTCCATTTGACCAAGGTTGTTGTCCCAACCAATCCACAGCCGCTTTGATTCCTGCCTGTTCATCTAAGCCCATGAGGTCCATGCAATGATTTGATTCACCGGTCCCGAATACCGAGACTTGAGCAACACCAAATCCGTGTGGGACGAAATTCTCAATCAAGAAACGGCCCAAACGGTTTGCTGGTGTTAATGCATCAACATCCCCGTCGTCATAGTAAGGACCGATTTCAGCAATTACGGGGACTTTACACTCGTCGCTAATATTTCCTGAATAATCACATCCTTCGATTACCGGTAGCCAGAGTCCAAGGTGAACTTCGGCATCGCCAGTTGTACCAGCGCCTCCATCTTTCAGAGTAATTGCTGGAACTTCCACAAAGATAGATTGAACTTCACCAATTCCGTGGCTACCATTCCACGATACTCGGCTGAATACATCGGAATCATCGTAATTCTTACCGGATCTTTCTTCCACTGGTGGAAGCCAATGCGAATTTCTTCCATCCTGTGAACCAATTAGATCACTTGGAATACCTACGGTAGCAGCCAAGATGAGGAATAAGACCACAATCGCCAACGTTGCACCCAATGCACCATTGAGTTGGTTTTTCTCACGGCGCTCATCAACACCTTCGTCTTTGAGGATTTCAGCCTCAAACACCTCTTCTGCCACGTTACTGGCCGCGTGACCTCTAACTTCAAATTATTCACTGGCTGAACATCTTTCATGCATGCACATTGGAGGTGAAAAGTAGAGTCTTTCCTCGGGGTTGAATGTGTCCAATTGCAAAGTCGATCCGGCCCCTTCGTGAATGGTCACAATTGTAGAGGTGGATGCTGGAAGGTAGTCTTCACCTGTTGAATATAGGGAAACACGAATCGTATTTCCCGCACTCACTTCTACATCCATTGGCATGAATTCCATTTTTGCCACAATCGTCTCAAACACAGGAGTCCAAGATTGAATTTGATCCCCTCCTTCATGATATCTTAGATCCATGATTGCATGTCCAAGATGGATACAGTTACCAGAAGTGTCACATTCTTCCATAAGGGCATATAATTGCCCTCCAACCGTGGTGGTTGAAACCTCTACATGGATTCGTGGGATGCCTGCAATGAACAAGTCATTCTCAAGTGGACTACTTTCCCACGTGGGTCCAGTCGATGCATCGGGGAGGACCGTCAAACCCCCATCAATCAGCTCCATCTCTTCACCAAGTGCCCAGGAGACGACCTCAATATCTGAAGGAGGATACCGTTCTTCAATTCTCCAAGAGCCTTGATTAGATTGAATCTCAATCCATTGTCCTGGTTGCTCACCATTATCGCGCAGGTAATAATCAAACCATTCCAACATATCTTGCATCCAATCATATCGAACCATTTCTGGGAACGCCTCCCCTCCTCGACCCCCCAATTCCGAACGATCATCAAGATAGGTGGGCCTGTCTGGGTAGTCATGATCCCATTGGCCAAACAAACCTCTTGCCTCAATTCCATGATCAATCAGTAAATTGATGGTTGGAACAGCCATGTGTGGATCAACGTTCCAATCATGCATTCCTTGGATCAAATACACACTCCCTTGATAATTTTCAAGAACACGATCTAGGAAGAATCGCTCTTCCCAATAGGTTCCTGCAACTTCAGAGCCAAAGATGTAAGCAGACATTCCAGTACCGGGCCCTATGAGATAATCGGGACAGATATTTTGGTAGTCTTCTTCATTTCCATCAATGCCATAACTGCCGTATACACCATTGTGCATAATTGGAGCACGCGCTTCCGAAGACCCATTCCTCCACATTAATTCCTTGACACCAATGAGTCCTGAAATTGGAACTATGGTTTTGAGGTAATCATGTTCGGAGCCAAACATTGCTGCTTGCCATGGCGTGCTACCGTCATACGATTTGCCAATAAGGCCAACGGCTCCATTACTCCATTCTTGCTCACCGAGCCAACGAACTGCAGCATCATTTCCTAATTGTTCGGCATTCCCCATGAGATCCATGCAGTGATTTGAACGCCCAGTTCCTGATACAGAAATTTGTGCGAATGCAAAACCATGGGGCAATATCTGGTCAATAATCATCTGGCCTAGCCATGACCCTGGGACCTCGATAGTTGGTGTATTAACACTGGGTTCTTGGAAATAGGGCCCACTTTCTGCAATGACTGGAACTTTGACACCTTCGGGGACATTTGGTAACCAAATAGCTAGACTGATTAAGCCATTAGGGGCGGCCCCACCTTCTTCAATGGGCAAATCATATTCGACGAAATGATGCGTTGAACTCCACTCATTTTCTGTTGGCAATAATTCATAAGATCCAAATTCCATGACAGTTCCATTTTCGCCGATTGTCTGGTAATCATACAGATTTCTTTCCCAAACGGGTACACGTTGATATCCGGATGATTCTTCTTCTGAACCCGCAATAATACCAAAAAAGACTCCTGACCAACTAGCAAAAATCAAAATCAAAATCAGACAAACAACACCGATACCAGCATAGATGGTAACGCGACTTCTTAATCGCGAGAGACCAAAATCAAGTAATTCAGCCTCGAAAACTTCGTCTGCCACGGCCTATGGCCGTGCGCAACTTATCTTCAAGGTTCGGTGGTTCTGCACATTGCCAAAAAACAGAGTCATGCCAGAATTTTAGTTGTCTGTTGGGTTTGCTGCTTTCTTGACAATGTTTTGGAAAATAACCATCACTCCGAAAATCACCGCAGAAACAACCGCAATCATTGAACCACTACCCGTGTCCAACTCTGCAGAGAAGTAAAGCCCACCCAATACCGCCATCACACCAAATATTTGGGTCCATATCATGCACGATCTAAAACTACGACCAACCAGTTGTGCAGTCGCCGCAGGGGTAACCAGCAAAGCGGTCACCAGTAGTGCGCCGATGACTTTCACCATGCTGACAACAACGCAAGCAGAAATAATGCTGAACAAAAGACCTATTCCTCTGACAGGAAGCCCCTGGACTCTCGCAGAAATCGGGTCGATTGTAATCGCTAGTAATCCAGAACGGAGTAAACCGAGAAAGATCATTGAGATGAACGAGAGTGTGACAATGAAGTCCATTTCATCGTCGGTGATGAGCAGTAAATTTCCAAAGAGATAACTTTCAACTTCTGCAGTCAATCCAATCTTCCAGATTCGTAAAACTACGAGGCCAAATCCAAGCATACCAGTCAAGAAAATTGCAATCGAAGCATCCCCGGTGAGAATCCCCCTCGATTGTAATTCATAAATTGAAATCGCGGCAACTATGCTGAATATCAATGCATACCACAATGGTGAAGCGGCTCCAAGAACAATACCAATTGCAACCCCACCAAACGAAACGTGAGCGAGACCATCTCCAATCAATGCTAAATTTTGGACCAAAAGGAACGTACCTAGGAATCCAGCAACTACGGCGATGACAAGTGACGTAATCAGTGCACGCTGTAATGACTCCACCGGGTAACCATTGAGTTCTGCTCCGAAGAAATACGGAAAAACATCTCCAGGGATTAAAGGCAAAAACAATTTAAAAACTGGAATTGTAATATCCATTAGAATTACACCAAGCCCCATCACTCTTCCTCCTCTGAATCATCTTCAATGCAACAACTCTGTTCATGAACAGGCTCAATTCCCCGCAAATCGGCAAGTTTGTCCAAATCGGGGAAATTCTCAGTTGGCCCATCGAATCGGATGGTCTCTTCCAAGAAGATCATCCTGTGCGCGGTTTGCCGCATTGCAGTCAAATCATGAGAAACCATCAGAATTGTTTTGTTTTCATCATGACAGAGTTGATCTAACAATTTCAGCAATGACTTCCGCGCCTCACGATCAATACCCACCAATGGTTCATCAAGCAGGATAAATTCCGACTCTGAAGCCAACGCTCGAGCTATTACAGCACGCTGTCGCTGTCCCCCGGAGAGTCGAGAAACATCGACATCTATCGCTTCTTGTAGACCTACCATTTCGATAGCCTTCTTCACACTTGCCCGACGTTTTTGATTCTCAAAAGAGAAGATATTTTTAGCATTCAATGTGCCCAACTCAACTAATTCACGAACCGTAATTCGAACATGCTTTGGCAGATTTGAGGCAGCCTGAGAAACCCAACCAATTCGTCCGAATAGTTCCCTAGATTGGGGTGGTGCGCCATAGATTGCAACCTTCCCAGTTGCTGGTTTCAGCAAACCGAGAATGGTGAGGAGAAGTGTGGACTTCCCACTTCCATTCGGCCCCACTATACCAACGAAATCACCGCGATTAATGGTAAAATCAATGTCTTTGATGACAATCTTCCCTGAGCGTTTGACAGATAAATTCTCAATCTTCAACGGGATATCAACCGCGTCCATATTGAAACCCCCTGGTCAATTGTAGAGTATCCAATCAGCATCCAAGACCTGATTCAAGGTTGGCGAGATTCTTGCTCATCAACGACATGTAGTCATCGTTGCTGTCAATTGGTGCCATTTCCATAGTGTACAGATATTCGATAGTCACACCTGTATCTTGCACGATGCTACCTACCGATGCCGCATCAGTGTATTCTTCAACGAACAATACTGTCACCCCTTCTTCGTTGATATGTTCAACGACATTGGCAATATCTTCTGGTGAAGGTTCGCCTTCAGGATCCAAACCGTGAACAGTTACGAATTGGATATCGTAACGGACTGCAATGTAAGAGTAAGCGTTGTGGTTTGCAACCACAGTCTTTTCCTGGCCAGCAACAGCACAGGTTCCATTTTCTCCAAATGCAGCCTCAAAGGAATCATCCAGCGCATCTAGCTCAGCACCAAATGATTCGGCATTGGCTCTGAAATCATCTTCAGCACTTGGGAATGCAGCGATTAAACCATCCATGACGATATTCATTTGCACCTTGAATGCAACAGGGTCAAGCCAACTGTGCGGGTCATAATTCAACGTCTCCTCATCAGCGTGGTCGTCATGGCCATCCTCATCGTCATGATCACCATCTCCACCAGGTCCGCTGTTTGCAGCAGTCCACATGTATCCTGCAGCTTCACAGTCGTCCTCAGTAGTGATTGTACTGTCAACAGTGTGCGTACTCATGTCATAGCAGACCATGTCCTCCTCATCACCATGGTCATCGTGATCATCATGGTCGTCGTGATCATCATGGTCGTCGTGACCACCCTCTCCCATGAGAACATAGAATTCAACATCATGAGGCAGAGCAAATCCGTATTCGCCTTCAGCTTCAATATGGATTTTCACATGTCCAGCGTGCTCTTCTCCCATATCCATCAGCATGTCAAGTTCTGAAGCGTCAATGAATCCATTCATGTTCACATCCAATATATCGAACATAGGATTACAATTTGCATCCACACAGTCTTCACATTGATTACTGTCGGAATCCAAGCAAACAAAGGCACAAGAAGCCATAACACATTCACAGTAACCGGTAAAATTGTCTAAATCACTAATGTCACATTCCATGTGATGTTCATCATCACCGTGGTCGTCATGGTCATCGTCCATGGCTGCAATCATACTGACAAATTCACTCATGGACAACTTCCCATCCCCATCCTCATCAAAGGCCGAGATCAGGATTTCAGTTGTAAGTGACCCCAACTCATCATCCATATCTTCGATGGACTCAATGAAGTTCTCAAGTTCAGCTAGACTCAATAGAGTATCAGAATCTGCATCAGATTCATTGAACATAGTCATCAACATGTCCATCAGATATTCCTCCATTGCTTCTTCGATGGGGTTGTGATCATCGTGGTCATCATGGTGCCCAGGTTCTTCTAGAAGAGACATGTTCGCAGTGGATGCAGCCCATGCAAGGTGGTCGTTATCATCATGTGTCATCATGACAGAATCGATTCCAACACCGCTCTCTTCCCATGCTTCACTGGCCCCATTCCAAATCTGCAGGGACCACCACCATGAGTAATCACTTGGTGCATCAACACCATTAATGCCGTGAACTTGGTTGCCGTATACCTCATGCACAGATGAGTTCAGGGAGATGTTGTTCTCCTGCATTGTGATGCTGGTTAAGTCCCATCCTGTTGCATTATCTGGCAACATATCATGGTCCAATTCAAACATTGCAGTTGTGTTATCTGGATACAGTACGGACACTGAATGAGAGTGTTCATCATGGTCATCATCACCGTGACCGTCGTGATCATCCTCATCCTCATTCATCCACACTGTCCAGAATTCATTCCAGGAAATTTTCCCATCATTGTCTTGATCAGCCTCAGCTAGGGCTTGTTCAGGAGTCATTTCCTCATCATGGTCGTCACCGTGGTCATCACCATGTCCATGGTGGTCGTGGTGAGCGTGGCCGCCACCCATCTTCAGAACAGCCATGTTGAACTCGTGCAAGTCTTCGGCCTCTTCGAAATCAAGGATGTATTCACCCTCTTCCATGTGGAAGATTGAGATGACAGTTTCAGATGGACAATCAGCAGGGTCTTCGATGATTTCTTCCGGACTCGCGTGACCGTGATCTGCGTGATCATGCTCATCGTGACCATCTTCCCCGTGTTCATCGTGGTCTTCTTCCCCATGTTCATCGTGGTCTTCTTCCCCATGTTCATCGTGGTCTTCTTCCATTTCAGGGAAAGAGAGCGTGTGCGCGACGTACTCTGCATGGATTTCAGATGCATCATCTTCATCCATCGAGAGGGTTGTGGATTCATAGGGCCCAGCCGTGAGGAGTTCACAGAGTTCCGTAACCAACATCCCCTCGTAATCGAGAGTTACTTCTTCGCCTGGCATGGCGTGCGTCTCGATTGCAGTGGGTGCCGCTGCGCCCATGGATTCAATAGTTGAATCAACCCATGGTTCTAGACCCAAACCGTGGTAAAAGAATACATCAGCACCTTGGAGACGAACAATGTCTTGGGCCGATGGTTCGTAGTCATGAACAGGAATATTATCCTGACTCATATATTCCAATGTAACACGATCGCCCGCTACAGCTTTCACAAGCTCACCAACGTGGTATGTGGACACCATTACGGTACCTACAGAACCTTCGTCTACGACCTCTTCATCACCTTCTAAACACCCAGCGAGGCTGGAGAAAATCATCAGCAGGCTTACCAAAATCACTCGATATGAATTACTCTTCATGAACTTGCGGCTAACTATTAACTATTTAATCAGAACTAATAAATAGGGATTTGATAATTATTATTAGCATAGCCTACCTCAGCGTATTATGAGCCAAATAATTACATTCAGCGTCGATAAGGAGTTTGCCAGTAGGCTGGATGATTTTATCCAGAAAACTGGATACAAGAATAGAAGCATGTTTCTTCGCGATGCGAGTCTTCACTTTGCGGACGCCTCATTGAGAGGAGATATTGATTCCATGGATGCAAAACAGGAAATTGAAGGAACAGCAGTGGTATATTTTCAACATCATGTTGAAAACAAATTGGCTGATTTACGGCATTCAAGTTTGTTCAAAATCACATCATATCATCACAACTGCCTCGCAACCAGCCATACGTGTGTAGATACAATGCAAGTAAGTGGTAAGGCTGGGGCAATAAGAGAAATGATCAACGGTCTAAGAAATACAAAGGACGTCGATCGAGTGGAATTTATTTCAGCTCCATTCCGAGAAGATGGATGTTGCTAGGTATTAGCCGATTTCATCATCATATTCAATGAGTACAGATTGGTTCACATTGATGTAATCTTGGCCAGAATCATAGTTGATTCTTAGTTCATGAACTAGGAATGTGTTGAAATGAATGGTTTCCCACACGACAGACTCTCCGTCATGGACAAGCCCACTTCGAGTTTGACATGCATCTTCTGCACTATCGACCAAACTCCAAGTAATTTCAACTTCACGACCACTAGAAACATCCTCAATTAATTCGGGATTTTCAACTCTGGAATCGATAATTATCGAGCTGGGGGAAGTTCCTCCATTTGTCGGAATCGGATTGATTGTCATAGGCTGGGGTTCATATGTGCTGTATTCCATCCAATCAATCCGCATTTCAATTATAATGTAGATTGGCATATTCTGGGTCTGATTGCGTTCATCAGTTGCAAAGGCAATTATTTCGTACATCCCATGATTTGAAAAGTCGATTGAAATAGTCGAATCAGTTTTTGCATCGACTACCGTTGGAGCCGCTCCATCCAAGAGGTCTATGCCAAACGACATCAATTCTCTATCTGAGTATGTTTCCGAAAAATCAAAAATCATGGTCACATTATTTGTAGAAACAAGTTCTCCATCGGTGAAAGATTGCACGACAGTACCATTTGTTTGTCCAGTGTTGACAATCAATACTATTTCCTCATCACCATTTTCAAAATCAGATAAGCAGCCTGCTAATGTTATTGACAATAACATAAATGCGAGCAAAACAGGCTCCATTAGCCGCATATATTTCTCAAAGAGAAATTGAATATAAGCAAACTGGTCTGATGTGAGTAGTGACAATTTATGAAAAGACAATTTATCATCGGTGACTTTGAGGCTTAGACCTGTTCACGAGCAAATATGGGCGAAGCATATGGGCAACTGATGTCAAAGATGAAAGAGATAGAAACTGTAGGCCAAATACAGGGACTTCTAGGTTGGGACCAAGAGGTTATGATGCCTCCAAAAGCCGGACCACTACGTGCAGAACAATTGGCCTGGCTTTCACGCACTAGTCACTCGATGATGGTTGAAACAGAGATGGGTGAGGTATTGTCAGCAGCGGAAGAAGAAGGAGCGGATGATGAAATCACCGCAGCGAATCTTCGCTTAATCAGAGATGCATATGACAAGGCCACAAAGAAACCAGCAGATTTCGTAGAACGCTTCGCTCGCCATAAATCAAAATCAATTAGGTCTTGGGCAGAGGCACGAGAAAAGGATGATTTCTCAATTTTTAGAGATGACCTTGCAGAGATGATAGACCTTAATCGAGAGCTTGCAGAATATCTTGGATACGATGACAATCCATATGATGCGCTGTTGGATATTTATGAATCAGGGCTATGTGTTGCTCAAGTAGATCCTCTATTCCAGGGCCTTCGAGAATCCCTAGTGCCGTTGATTGCCGCAGTGGGAGAATGTGAATCCCCTGACATGTCATGGGTTGAAGCGAGTAATTGGGGTGAAGATGCTCAAGCCCAACTATCACATGGGATTTCGGCAGCAGTGGGTTTTGATTTCGATGCGGGGCGACGTGACAAATCCACCCACCCATTTTGCGGCGGAGCAAATCCTGATGATGTTCGGTGGACTACTCGGTATGATGAAAACGAACCCTTCGGTTCCCTTTATGGTTCACTTCATGAAACGGGTCATGGTTTGTATGAACAAGGCCGGCCTCGCCAACTAGATTTCCAACCATCAGGTCATGCCAATGGATTGGGTGTGCATGAATCTCAAAGTAGACTTTGGGAAAATCAAGTTGGGCGTTCCCTTGCATTCAGTGAGTGGGCAATTCCACATTGGTCCAAACACTTCCCTGAAAATATGGAAGGAGTTACTGGAGAAATGTTGTGGCGTAGTGTTAACCTCATCGAGCCGAGTTTGATACGTGTTGAGGCCGACGAGGCGACCTACAACATACACATCATGATTCGCTACGAGATTGAGAAACAACTCATCAATGGGGAGTTAGAGATTGATGATTTACCTGATGCTTGGGATGACATGTATGAACAATACCTCGGCGTACGTTCGCCTGATCGGAAGCAAGGAGTATTGCAAGATATCCATTGGTCAATGGGTGCTTTTGGATACTTCCCCACATACACACTTGGAAATTTGTATAGTGCCCAATTGCTCGCAGCAGCAAGATCGGATTTAGAGAGCGAACAAACTCTAGAAGAGATGTGGGCCGTTGGGAATTTTGCACCTCTTTTAGATTGGATGCGAAGCAATGTCCACGAACGCGGTAGTATTTCGACACCAGCTGATTTGATCAAAGAAGCAACGGGCCAACCACCATCACCTCAACCTTTTATCGATTATTTACGAAATAAGGTTGAACGCCTTTACAACGTCACTGTTTGAACCGAAGTCCAATATGTGACCTTGTGACCAGCACTAGGTATGGAGGGCCAACCATTTCGAGATTTACGCGAAATGGCTTGGTTTGAAAGACAAATAGATGCTAATATCAGTTGCATACACTTAGATGGAGAACGTTTGATTGTGGGCGATTGGGATGGTGGCATTCATTGTTGGGATCTCAATGGGGAAAACCTTTGGTCCACAAAAACGAGTAATAGAGTCGGTAATCTTAGTCTTTCCAAGAACATGGTTTACGCTGTTTGTGGACGTGATTTGACTGCTATTGAATTGTCTACAGGGGCAATACAATGGAATAGTGAGTTAGAGGGCAGTAGTGATTTAGTAGCCAGCACACAAGATGGAAGCACAATTATTGCAACATCATCAATATTCGATTTAGAAATGAACGATTTTTTAGAGTCTACGATTTGGAGATTTAATCAGGATGGAGATTTGTTATTCAAAGAATCCATCGACGAGCGCCCATGGTCTATTGAGATGCGTGGAGATGGAACAGCCTTCCTTGCATTGGGACGGCCTCGATGTGGCATGATTAGAATAAATGAAGAAGGCGCACGTCATATGACATTACCAACAAATTCGCCAGCAACGTGTGGACGTGTTGGTCCAAAATATTCGATTATTGGCCATGCAGATGGCACACTTACAGGACTAGACACAGGCCTAGTTTTGGATGATGATGATTTCACAAATCAGCCTGGGCCAATCGAAGCCATATCAAGTGCAGAGATTGGTTATATGGTCGCATCATCCATTGAAGATAATTCAGGGATATCTGATTCTAATACAGTTCGAGGTATTGCGCGTTCTTATGATGCCAAAGGGAAATTAGTTTGGCAGATTGAAACCATAGGCGGTTGCATTATTGAACATGTAGAGCATGGGCCCGAGTTTGACAGCAGTGCAACAGCTTGGGTTGTTTCTTGGGACAAGATAGACTCTACAATAATCGTCAATTCTGCAACACAAGATAGGCAATATGCTATTTTCAGCGAACCTTCACGTGTTAATGCAATACAGGCATACGAAGATTTCATTGCAATAGGGTTTGATAATGGTAGATTGATTCTGCTCCAGGGAGAACTTCTTCACAGGAGACTATCCCAAAAAAGCGAGGATCATTCTGACGAAAGGCGCAACAAATTGGCTGAAAAATTGCGACGTCTCAGGTCCTAAAAAATATCAATTCTGGAATCGCCCTTCCATCGGAAACAGGGGTCGGGTTGCCTGATTTCTGGTGGAAAGATGCATATTTCTCACAAAGGTTTATGGCCCTCCGCTTCACACGTGACTTTCGCCGCTCCCGAGGAGTGGTGTCGGAGTGCCCAGTACTACCGGCAGGCCCCAAGCCCACAAGGGACCCAATTCGGGAACGGCGGTGGGCCACTATTCCGAGTTAAATCGGAGTTGGTGGGGTGTACGGCCAGCAGTAATGTTGGATTCGTAGACCTACAGGAGAGAAAGCGTACATTTCGGTGTACAATGGATACTTCTGTGAACAGTGCATTAGAGTTGGGCTCTAGTGCATACAGACACATTGTGTCTGAAATCACAGGAGATGTCTGCTCGTAAGAGCAGGGATCATTCGGAAGGAACTAGCAACATATACACCTTGCGAAAATCTCAATCAAAGGGAAACAATGGAAGCCGAAAGGTGACCTCAGGGACCTAAAGAAAGAGGTAATTGCATAACAGTTGAGTTGTGAAAAGTCGGCTGGAAAAATCCCTCAACGCACAATCCTGTGCTGGCATCTGAAGGCTCTGCCTGAAGACCGCCGGGGACGAGAAGGCTGCAGCTAGATCGTTCCAGGAAGGGTTGCAGCAATGCATACCTGACCAAAGGGGGGAACAGGGTGATAGCAATATCAAATCCTGCTCCTTGGTTGATTGAAATCGTAAGATGGATATTGCCAAGGAGAGACGTTTTCCGCAAGGAATCGTCTCTCTCAGGGACGCCGGATTAGAGAAATCTGATTCGGGAACTGGTGGAGAGAAAGCAGTTTTCGGACTGTGGACAACACATCGGGAAGTGAGGTAGGTAACTACCTCAGGCGTCTGAGGATAGCTCGATGCGCTTGCGCATCGGGCTACCCGACCGAGATTTGGAAAACGTCTTCGGACGAAGGAAGGATTTCGGATGCGGAGGCTGGCTGGCGGGGAAAGATCTACTCGATTCGAACCTGCCAGTCAGTACTCCCAATTCCCACTCCAGGCTGATTTCTTCGCAAGAAGAGAGCAGTTAGGAGGTGCATGCAGACTGCAAGGAATGCGTGTGCCGGGCGCCGGATTAGAGAAATCTGATTCGGGAACTGGTGGAGAGAAAGCAGTTTTCGGACTGTGGACAACACATCGGGAAGTGAGGTAGGAAACTACCACAGGCGTCTGAGGTAAGGAAGATGTGCAAGCATTTTCTGCACCGGCCGAGATTTGGAAAACGTCTCCGGACGAAGGAAGGATTTCGGATGTGGAGGCTGGCTGGCGGGGAAAGATCTACTCGATTCGAACCCGCCAGCCAGCACTCCCAACTTCCTCTTGGAGGAATAGGGGCCATCCTAATCATTCACCTTTTCATGTTTGCGAAAGCAATCCACCCACAGAGGTCGTTTTCCTCGTGATTACACATATCGGAATATCTCATAGCCTGGGGCCAATCATATTCTCCGGTCTGACCCACTCATCGAATTGATCATTTGTCAGTAGGTTGAGTTGTAGCGCAGATTCTCTGAGCGTAATCGATTTCTCATGAGCATTTTTAGCTATTTTTGCAGCATTATCGTACCCAATATGGTTATTTAATGCAGTAACTAGCATGAGAGAATTTTCCAAATGTGATTGTATTGCATCGTGGTTTGCTTCAAGGCCAGTGATACATTTGTCTGTGAATGCATGGCATGTATCTGCAAGTAACCTTGTGCTGTGTAATAGGTTATGGATCATCATCGGTTTGTAGACATTCAATTCGAAATTGCCTTGGCTGCCGCCGATTGAAATTGCAGTATTGTTGCCCATTACTTGACAGCAAACCATTGTCATCGCTTCAGCTTGGGTGGGGTTTACTTTCCCAGGCATTATACTCGAGCCCGGCTCGTTTGCAGGTAGTGAAAGTTCCCCAAAACCACACCTTGGTCCAGAACCCAGCCACCGGATGTCATTTGCAATTTTCATCAGGCTAGCTGCAAGTGTGTTTAGTGCACCAC
This sequence comes from Methanobacteriota archaeon, assembly GCA_002722595.1. Classification (GTDB taxonomy): domain Archaea; phylum Thermoplasmatota; class Poseidoniia; order Poseidoniales; family Thalassarchaeaceae; genus MGIIb-P. Next base: position 27,542 of record PBMO01000016.1, read on the forward strand.
TTGCTGATACAATTGCGTCATGTGCAGCAAGTTGTGCAAATTTGTTTTCAGCACTGATGAACGGTAAACCCGTTTTTTCAGCAATATGGCCTGCTACCGTTTCAGCAAAATCAGGATGCGTATTCAATCCAGTGCCTACAGCGGTTCCTCCGAGTGCAAGTTCAAACAGGTCCTCGAGTGCAAACTCAATTCTTCGTATATCTGAATCAAGCATTGACACGTAGCCACTGAATTCTTGTCCTAGTGTCAGTGGAACTGCATCCATGAGATGGGTCCGACCAATCTTGACAACGCTGTCAAACTCTTTTCCCTTATTTGCAAGAGCATCCCTCATTTTACGAATGGCGGGAATCAATTGGTGGTGAAATGATTCAGCACTTGAAATGTGCATTGCAGTAGGAAAAGTGTCGTTTGATGATTGTGCTTTATTTACATGGTCATTTGGGTGCACAGGTTCCTTCGAACCAAGGACACCACCTGCCAATTCAATTGCTCTATTTGCAATCACCTCATTTGCATTCATGTTGGTCTGTGTACCTGATCCAGTTTGCCAAACTCTTAGGGGAAAGTGACCATCCAATGAGCCATCAATAACCTCTTCACACGCTGATATAATCAATTCACCAACAACAGGGTCGAGCATGCTCAACTCACAATTCGTCATTGCAGCTGCCTGTTTTAAGATCCCAAATGCACGAATAACTCCTCGAGGCATTGTATCGTCACCTATGTCGAAATTAATCAGCGAACGCGCAGTTTGGCAGCCATAGTATTTGTCAGCAGGGACTTCTAATTCACCCATGGTGTCAATTTCAATCCTTACATCACCTGGTTTTGATGAGGCCTTTCGCTCTTCAACTGCTGCTTGAAGTGGTGCAGCGTTTTGTCCATCGAGGGCTTCTTCAATCATCCTCGAAATAGTAGCACTTCTTCCTTCATTTCTTCCTCTTCCGACTCTCCGATCCAGTCTTTTTGCAATGTTCTCTGGTATGCTTATACTCATGATTCTGCGGTCGCCGGCTCTATGCTTCGCCATGCTTGGCCGAATATTATTTAGTTATTAATTATAACTAAAATAGAAACATCAAACCCGACTGATACTGATTATTTTCACGGGCTCGCGGGGTCGGTCTTGGAATCCTGTGGGCGTTGTCTCAATTGCTGTTACAACATCCATTCCAGACACCACTTTTCCGAACACTGGGTGCGCACTCGGAGTTCGGGTATCCCACCAATCGAGGAATTGATTGTGTACAGTATTGATGAAAAACTGTGATCCACCACTATTAGGTCCCGCGTTAGCCATACTTAGTGTACCAACTTCATTGGAAAACTTTGCACTAAGAAGGTGCTCATCTGCAATTTTGTACCCAGGGTCGCCGGTACCACATCTGGGGCTATTTGGGTCGCGACTGTGTGGACATCCTCCTTGGAGCATGAACCCTTTTATGACTCGATGAAAATGCAAGCCATTGTAATATCCATCATCGACTAATTTCAGAAAATTCCCAGCAGTTATCGGCATCGTGTCTGTAAATAGTTCAATGGCGACATCTCCTTTGCTTGTACTCATCATTACCTGTGTTCCAGTCATAACCGGTCGCGAGTGTATGAGGTTCTTGACTATGTGTGGTAGTGATTCACAAAATCAATTTAGAAAAATACCTGTGTTACTATGCGTAATCAGCAAGTGTAGTTAGGGGTATAAGTGGGATTCCAGCTGCAGAAAATGCATCTTGTCCACCTTCTTCTCGATCCACGATAGTAATGCATGCGACTACTTGGCAACCCATATCTTGTAGTCTCGCGCACGCTTTCAGAGCAGAACCACCAGTGGTTGTCACATCTTCTAGAATTACTACTCGGTCGCCCGCTTGAATTGTACTTCCTTCAATACCGGGTGGATTTCCTGTTTTTCTCCCACCTCTTCCCTTAGGCTCTTTTCTCATTATGAATCCACGTAATGAACTACCCACGCCAGCTTTGGCAATAGCAATCCCAGTGAGGGGGACTGCACCTAATTCTAGTCCACCAACAACATCGACGCCTCCTTCAATATTGTCGATTCTATCATGAATCAAAACCCCGAGCAAATGAGCGGATTCTGGATCACACATAACTGGCTTGGTATCAAAGAAATGTTTGCTTGTACGACCAGAAGCCAACGTAAACTCTTCAGTATCTGCACAAAGGTATGCGAGATTTCGAACCTTTTCGATTAATCGCGTACGAGCATCGTCTATTGTAGTACTCTCAGCCATATTCTCCCCGTTATTCGTCGTTGTCGGCCTCCCATGAACCTTCGCCGAGATAGTCCACACTTGGTTGTGAAGTGTTTCGTACAACACCCAATGCTTTTGGAGGACCGTCATTCCTAGGGGAATGTTCGCACGGTGTGATGGTATGACAGAGGAGGTTGGAGTTCGGCTATTCGCCCCACTCGACGTCCAAAGATTAGAGGATGAGATGGATAACTATCACAATCTTTTGGATCAACAGTGTGAAGAAATTTATCAACTTGCAGCTGAAGCACGTTCGAAGGGTTATGACCTTAGTGCCGAGGTCGAGATACCTAGAGCCATTGATCTAGCAGACCGTGCTGAAAAGTTGCTGCAAGAATATCTGAAACCATCTGCAGACGAAGACCCAATTCCAATTCAGGAAGAAATCCGAAAAAAACTGGGAGAGACAGATAGAGAATCCGCTTCGATTGAAATGGGAGTTTTTGTTGCAAAGAAGATGTATGATGCTACTGCTGACTATCAAAAGAGTGTAGACGCAGGCTTGCGTGTTGGGTTGGCAGTTCTCACTGAAGCCATTCTTGTGGCACCACTAGAAGGAATTGGAGATGTTAGGATTCTCAATAATGTAGACGGTACACGATTCGTCTCAATTGATTTCTGTGGTCCGATTCGAGCAGCAGGTGGCACTGCCCAAGCACTAGCAGTTCTAATCGCAGACATGATTCGTATTGAGTTGGGACTTGCAAAATATGAACCAACCACTCCAGAGGTGGAGCGTGTTAAGGAAGAGTTCGGTTTGTATAGAGGTGGTTTGCAATACAAACCCCCTCCTGAAGAAATTGAAATGATTGTACGCGCCTGTCCTATTATGGTTAATGGGGAAGAGACTGAGAGTATCGAATGCGCAGGATACTCAGAGGTTCGTAATATCACAGGAAAAAGAATCCGTGGAGGTGTTCTGTTGGTTATTGGAGAGGGCCTTTGTCTTAAGGCTAATAAAATCCAGAAACACACTGAGCGATTGGAGGTCCAAGGATGGGATTTCATCTCAAAATTTGCTGCAAAAAGCTCCAAGGAAACTAATGGAAATCTGGTTAAACGAAGGACGATAAAAACTGATTCGCGTTTTATGAGGGATATAATCGCAGGGCGGCCAATTTTTGGAGAGCCGAATACTGCTGGTGGTTTTCGATTAAGATATGGCCGTCCTAGAACGTCTGGTCTTGCAGCAGCAGGAGTGAACCCCACATCTATGCATGCGATGGGCGATTTTCTTTCCGTAGGCACGCAGATGAAAATTGAGCGACCTGGAAAAGCATGTGCTGTTGTGCCATGCGAAGAAATAGAGGGTCCAACCGTTCTTCTGAAAAGTGGCCGTTATGGCAGAATACAATCAACCGCCAGTTGGATGAAGGTTTCTGACGAGGTTTTGTCAATATGGGACAACGGCGAAATCATGATTGGTTATGGTGAATTTTCTGAAAATAACAAGCCATTGGTACCTTCAGGATACGTTTCTGATTGGTTTGCTAGCGATTTGATTGAAGCATTAGATAGTGAAGAAAAAGTCCAGCAGTTCGCAGACATTTTGGGTGCACCACGCCGTCGTTTACCAGACGGGATCCCCTCATCAGGGTCACTTGAATCAGGGACCTCTGCTCTTGACAATCTTCAGCGGAAAAGGGCATGGCATCGCCGTTTGAGGAAAATGACATTGGACTGGGAATCAGTAACAAAAATATCGAAGACTTTCCTTACTGCGATCCCTCCACCTTGGAATCTATGGTGGAATGATTTACCTCTAGAATTTGCTGAATATCTCATAAATGCAATAATCTCATCAACAATTGAATCGGCTCAAAACTTGAAAGATGGAGTAGTCACTGAACCATTACCAGACAGGCATTGGATGAGGTTGCCAGGTGCTGCAGAGGGCTGGATACCAATCGACCACACTCCAACTGAGTTTACAGGTGATTCAACAAATCACCAGTCAAAAAAATCTGAAAAATCCATAGCGCCAGAAAAAATGCCTGGTTCAATTGATTCGATAACCCCCTCATCTCTTGGAGATTGGCCAAGGAATATTCAGCATGAAGAACATGGCGTGGTTAAGTCCTCTCTGATGATTCTTGGCCTTCCCCACATCCATGACGGCAATGACATCCTGATTATTCATGGTTGGCAATCACTTGTGGAAGGTCTTGGCATTCATCTTGAAGCAAAAGTTTCTGCTAAACCTTCAGTCATTGTCGATGCGAAATCACATATCGAATCGAGAATATCTGATTTGATAGTTGCAAAGCAGATAGTTGGTGATGAGGAAAAAAGAGTCAAAGATTTGGAACACCAAAGATCAATTCTGAGAATAGAAGCAGAAACAGCAGCAAGACAGAGAGGGGAAACTATCGAAGCCACCGAAAAAGAAGGAAGGAAAGCCGCAGATAAGATTCCTGACCCCGGTCCAGAGAATGCTTCAGAGTTGGAACGTTCTCTCAAACTTCTTGATGACCATGAAGTGGACGGCTCTCTTTGGTTGGTTAGAAAGTGCAGTGATTTACGCTGGGTTGCAGCAGCACCTTGCAGAATTGGGTGCAGAATGGGCCGGCCAGAAAAGGCGGCACCTAGAGAAATGAAAGGGAAGCCCCACAGTATTTTCCCAATTGGAAATGATGGTGGACCACAACGCTTGATTACACAGGCAGCAAATAAGGGCAGCATTCTTGCAACTATGGGTGTTAGGGAGTGCATATCATGTGGCCGACGAACTCCATACACAATTTGCCATCACCGAAACATTCCAGAAGAACCGATTGAATGTGGCGGTAAGACAAAACCTGTAGAGGATATGAAAAACAACAATTCTCGTCGTAAAGGAATTAATCAGTCCGTGAATATACCCTCTATTCTTGAAGTGAAGAGAATTAAAATGGGTTTAGACAGAATTCCAAAGAAGTTCAAAGGAGTCAAGGGATTGACATCAAAAGAACGCTACCCTGAACCTTTGGAAAAAGGAATACTTAGGGCTAAACATCAACTTCCATCTTTCAAAGCTGGAACGATAAGATATGACATGATTGATGTACCGGTGACTCATTTCAGACCCAAGGATATTGGGACTCCATTTGAGAGATTAGTTGAGTTGGGATATTCGACTGACATTGACGGTAAACCATTGTCTTCTGAGAATCAGATTTTGGAGTTGTATCCACAGGATTTCATACCAAGTACCAAAGCCGAAGATTATCTGTTGAGGACATGTGCTTACGTAGATGAATTGCTTATGAGATTCTATGGTATGGACCCATTCTACAATGTAAACAAAGGGGAAGATCTAGTAGGCCATCTATTTGTTGGACTTGCCCCTCACACATCAGGAGGAGTATTGACTCGGATTATTGGTTGGTCTACTGCGAGTGCGGGCTATGGGCACACATTGTATCATGCTGCAAAGAGACGGAATTGCGATGGTGACGAAGATGCGATTATTCTGCTCTTAGATTGCTTATTGAATTTCAGCCGTGATTTACTTCCTAGTAATCGAGGTGGCCGCATGGATGCACCGCTAACACTCACTACGCGATTGAATCCCACAGAATTGGATAAAGAGGCATTGAATGTAGACACATCTTGGTGGTACAATCGCGATTTTTACGAATCTACTCAGGAGCAACCAACTCCTTACGAGATAAGCGATAAGATGGATACCGTTGAGAAACGAATTGGTACCATTGGAGCAGTTCGTGGTTATGGATTCACACATGATACAACATCGATTGACAGTGGCCCAGAAAACTCATCATACAAAACTCTTGAAACAATGATTGACAAGATGAATGCACAATTATTGTTGGGTCAAAAACTCAGGGGCGTTGATGTTCGAAAAGTCGCGAGTCAAGTGGTTGAATCACATTTTCTTCCAGACTTACGCGGTAACCTTGTCGCATTTACCCGACAAAAGTTTAGGTGCGTTCGTTGTGGTGAATCGTACCGTAGAATGCCTCTTGCTGGACAATGTATCAAGTCTTCCGATAAATCCCAGAATTCCGGAGGCCTTCGCAGAGGAATGGATTTCACTCAAGGTGAGCAACACCTATGTGGTGGAAATTTAGCATTAACTGTGAGTGAGGGAGCCGTTAGAAAATACATCAAAGTCATTCAGCATGTTATTGATCATTATGACGTAAATTTGTATACTCGACAACGAGTTCAAGGCCTTGTTGACAGTACCGATTCCTTGTTCAAAAATGACCGTGTCAAGGTATTCACTCTTGATGATTTTATCAGTGGATAATCACTTCTCATTTCCGCTCAAACGTCGCCACAAGTCGCCAACAGTTCGTATATTCCGGTCTTCTTCGACCTTTCCAGTCAAGCCCTCTGTTGTACCCTTACCAAGTTCTTCCTCAAGTTCATCCAGTGTTTCATCGACAAACTCCTCTGTATCTCCATCCGCCTCAGCGGCCTGTGCAGCAAATCTCTCCCTCATATTCTTCCGTTGCAATTCCATACTCAGATCAGTCTCACTAGTTTGAAACCCTATCAAATCGTTGACCTCAGCTGCATTTCCTCCAGACATCGAAGTCATGACTTGTTCCCATTCCTCTTTTTGTCTACGTTTATGCAATGGCATATTGCGGACGATGGCCGCATTCCTTCTCTTCATAATTTGTCTAATTGTCCTATCTGCAATTCCTAAGAACAACCCAAGAAGATTAGCTGCGATAAACCCCTCTACTCGGAAAGGCTCCCATATGTGGATACCCAAATCCATTTCAGCACTTAAATTTCTAGAGGGATAGACATCAGCAGAACCATCCTCAAGAATCACAGTTGTATAGAAATTATATTTTCCAGGATATAATTGAAGTTGCATATCAGGACATACTTGGTCAGATTCTCCTTCCCAAAGCAGTTCTTTTGCCGCATCACCTGAACCAGATTCATGATACTGCAATCGAACAGTAACGACTGAAGCGGTTTCATTGATGGGTTTGAAATCACAGTTCAAGTCAACATTTGTTTCTCGATCCATTTTCAACATATCAGGTATGGTTAACACATAGTTCCCATTCAGTACCCTTCCATGTTCATTGACCTCATTCACAGCAACTGCATGAGATGCTTGCAGCCATATCAAGTTGAGCAGGATCCAAGTAATCAAAGTCGCGAAAAAACGTACGCGGCCATTTTTCGGATTCTTCCCAGATTTCTTGTCATCTACGTTGGTTTCACGAGCCATCGCCTCTTGGACTAGATTCAGAACTTCACCCCCAACAAATCGAGGATTCGTTTCATCCACTCAAGTTTACGCATCTTTCGTTCAGGATTTGTTGACCCTGTCCATCTACCAATGACGTCAGTGCTAAAGCCACGAAGAATCAAATTTTCAGGTCCAGCCCCAATTGAAATTGCGAAACACACCGCCCTATCACCATCGGTAAAACCACCTGGATTGTGCATTCCAGATATAGGTAAAGGAGTTTGGTGTGTAAGAACAATTGGATTCTTGTATAGTGCCAGAGCTTCTAACAAATATCTCCACTGTTCATGGTTATCACCATGGGCGTGTATGACAAAGGGCACACCCTTTTCTGCCGCCAGTAGTAGATGCGACATATCCCCGTCCCCATCTGTAACCACACAAATCAACGAATCCCATGCATCTTCAGGTCGAGTTGATTCAGTAAGCACTCCTACAGCACCATCCGCTGCAATAATTGCTTCATTATTGCGGACAGCCGAATCCACATCAATAGCTTCAGCCGCGGCTCCAAGCACTGTTATACTACCCCGCACGATTTTTTTTTGCAAGGCTCTCCGAGTTTTTTCACGATTTTCTTCATTCCATATTTCGTCTGTAATTGATATGCGACTGCACTCAGAAAGTAGGCGATTTGCGGAATCAATATCTCTTTCGAGACTCCATTCAAAATAGGCTCGAATGTCGTCTTGAATTCGAATCAAATCAGTGCCCATAGGGGGTTCCACACCCACCGTGAGGAATAGAGAGCCTCAAGAACCCTCGTTAACACGGTGGAGAGTCCATGCCGATGCCATTGGAACCTCCCGCCTTCGATGACCAGGTCATCACAGCGCGTTATCCATTCCTCCCACAGGCAAAATCAGCCATCCGTTCACACATGGAAATGAACAACATAGAATTTGATGCATTGGTTGAAATGGATTGGCTCGAGGCCGTTCGTGTAAGGGCCCGAGTGCGATTGGTAGAGTCTATTGTGAATAAGGAAATTGACTCAACCCAGTCAATCGATATACACACACCATATGGGCAGATGATTGAATGTCTTTCATTTCTCTATGCGATGGTTACAGTCTGTGCATCATTTGATGAGAGATTACTCGCAAGGTGGGCAGAAGGAGAATCCAGTCGTGCAGATCAACTATGGGGCACCATAGAAACAAGCACATCTTTTGAGAACCTTGCCAGAACGTATATCGCAGATATTCGTCTCAATAATAGTGGTCACTGGGAAATACCAATGATTGACTTCATTGAAATTTGTCCAAAGATTAGCGGTTCCTACTGGCGTCTTCCAAACCGTCCAGTTAGTAATGGCTGGGTCACCCTGTCGCCAAGTAAGAGTGAGAATAGTCAGGAACGATTATCTCGACTGATTAAGGAGAGGATTCGCGAACAACTCATCACTGATTGTCGACAAAGGATGGAAATTATGGACGAGGAGTTTGCTGGTAAAATGGCAGAAGAAGTCGGCAGAATCCTTGGTCTATTACAACATCAAGCAAGTAGTGAAGTGTCATTCACATCTGCAGATGAAGAAGATTGGCCACCTTGTATGCGCGAGATCACAACTCAATTAGCTCAATCGGTTAACGTCAATCATGTAGGGCGCGTATTCCTTGCAAGCATATCCAGAGTCATCGGTTTATCAGTAGAGGAAGCTCAATCTTTCTTCGCTAGTGCACCAGATTATTCTGCTGAAACAACATTGTATCAACTGAACCATGTCTATGAACACGAATACACTCCTGCTGGTTGTCCTAAATTACAGATAAATGCTTGCTGTCCAGTATCAAGAGGAGATGTTCATTCTTCACTTTGTAATCAAGAGTGGATGGATCATCCACTGAAGTATCTGAGGGCAAGACAGAGGTCGAAACATCGCGAGGAGCAAGAGAAGAAATCAACTGCTGTTGACAGTAATCAGACACCCCAATAACGGCCAGTGTCCTGCTTCGATTCCCACGAATGAACCACTGTTCTGACTGCCCAAAAGAGGAATATCGCCAATAGTGTTTGACCCCAATCATCCATTATTGTTGGGACATCATACTCATATCCGACACCTTCTGTAATTCTTATGGCCACTTCAAGTGCGGATTTCGAGATAGTCCACAAAACAGCCCCGAATGTAACTACAATGATCGACCGGCCAGTAAATTTGCCCTTCTTCAACCGCAATACAATCAGTGACAATGCAAATGAAAGCGCAGCTAACACAATCCAATTCAATGACATTTGTAATACTGTCAGTGCGATGGTGATATCGCTCCCAACCCGCTCAGGAACAGTTCCCTGAAATTCGCCATATGTCGAAAAACCTTCGACGATTGCTAACAACACAGCGACACCGGTAACCGCCCACAACAGTGAGGAAAGAATTGCAGCATCTGCGGATTCTCGCATATCTCGCATTAGTCTCTCTAATCTATCCTCGGCACCAAGTCCCTTGAATAGAAGATAAATCCCGAGTAGAAGTGGCATTGCCCCAATTAGCACACCACCATTCGGTAATATCATTCCCAGACCAAGAATCATCATTGTAATGGCTAGAGGAACTAGTAATCGTGCCCTCCATCGAGGATCTTCAATTGCTTTGACAATGTAGTAGTATGTACCTTCGATACCTTTGGATTGTCTAACGATTATTTTCTCGACATGATCGATTGATAGACGACTAGTCAAAATTGGTAAAACCGATTCATCTTCCATACCATCAGTTACAAGGATACCCCTATCTGGTTGAAATTCGGAGATAACATCCTCGAATTGTTGAGCAATATTCCTATCTGATTTTACCCCAACTCGTTCATCACCAGTTAGAATAACAATTTCAACCTCATCTTTTGGCTCTAAATTTTCTGCCAATAAATCATGTTGATGTAAGGCACCAAGGATTGCATTGGTGTCACTTTCCTCTGGATCAGCAATGCCTAAACGCAGTGCTGCGGTCAATACGTTGCGTCTCCCAACAACACTGCCTCTGATTCCAGCCTTGACTCCCAAGTCATTGTCACGATCGACCGTAATAACCAGAGTTCGGACCACTTTCAACACCTCCCGCAACAGTAAGCGGGGTGCAACATTGATTTCAATGATTGGACAAATTGCCCTAATTACGCCTCAAAAGTAGTTTCAGCCATACAACTTGGACATGTAACCTTGATTGGGCGCACTGACGGTATCCCAAGTGCGGAATGACACATTGGACACATTACAGCCTGTTCAATCTGTGATTGGCGCGCCCTCCCTTCTCTACTGGGGTCGTAAGACGGACGGTATCTTGATGCATCTTGGATATAATCAGCCTTCGCAGTACTCGCAATAGATTGACTTGTTTGAGTTTGAACGGATTGGCCTGCTGGCGCACCAGCTTTCCAAGCATTGAATTGAGATTCGACTTCTGCTGCTGTCATACGGTAATCACTACCAATCCGGCCAAAAGCCAACATACGGTCGTAATCATCCATTGAATCGAGTTTCTCAAGCACATCAATCGGCAGCATCTCACTCAACCCGTTGGTATCAACCCTTCACTTAGAAATTTTCACTGCTTGTTTGTAGACAATTGTTCTGAAAGAACTTGAGAAATTGCATTAATCAATTGGTCACCATTTCTGTTGATGCCCTCTGAAAAACGAACAGTAATCGATGTTTTAGCTTCTGTTCCAGAATTACGAACGGCAATAGTAATTGGTAAATTTTCCAAACACCCTTCGAGGAAAAGTAGTGATGTTTCACCCGCTATTTCGACTCTATTTAGTTCACATCCACACCAATCTTGAGCAATATTTTGCACCATTTGTGATAATTGATTCTTACCATCCCAAAGACTCCGATTACTCGGTTTAATTGAGGTTCTATTTTTCCATCCCGATGAAAAATTTGAATCAGAATCAACATTATCCAACAATTGTTTAGCAAGTAGATAGGCAATCATTGTAGCCGCACCATCTCCAACCAGCCCCCAAGTATTTTCATCACCAGGAACTCTCATTGGAAGTATAATGTGGCCGGAATCTTCAGTTCCGATTAACGCTGGAAAAGAACTGGACTTTGTCAATTCCATGCCACCATTGTTGCATAATGCCGCAGACAACCATCGATCTCCAACAGCCGTTGTCATGCCAACATGGGGGCCATTAGGCAGGTGCTCTAGATTGTTGAATAAGCCTAGGTCACTCTCAATACTCGCAGCAATTTTCCAATGCTTTTGTGTAGAAATGATACCAGCACGTAAGATGACATCTGAGATATGGTCACCATCGACAACATGTACACCTTCTTTATCTGCCATCAGGAAGAGGCATCTGTCTCCATCTCCATCAAGTGCTGCAGCGATAATTTCTCCATCGGACCAAGGTATATCGCCTCCAAAATCTCTGAGATAATTGCATATTGCATCAATGACCCTATGTTCGGATTCTAACATGGTCAACTCATCCCATGTCCATTTGTCAAGTGGCGATAATTCACCCGCACCACAATTGTGGTTTATTGGTTCAAAAGAACTGCTAACTTCTATTGTTGATAGCCCCCATTCATCCATATCTCTAGCCAACCATTGACTTGCCGAACCACCTGAAGAATCGAGAATTAAATTCATACCTAAATCACTCAATTTTGTGTTGAATAACATTTCAAAATTTTCCATTCGATCTCGCAAATTTGTTCTGTATAATTCCAACCCATTGATTGTCTCTAAACGCTCTCCAGACATTTCAGGTGTGGCGATACTACCATCTGCTAAATCCCAGGCCAATTGAGAAATTTTGTCTTCATCATTTGGCATCGATTTGAATCCATCCCCGTCGAATAGTTTGACCCCCGAATCATGTGCAGGGTTGTGACTGGCAGTGATCATCATCCCTGCGTCAGCAGCACTGGCCAATATCGTATAGTGCAATCCAGGTGTGGGCAACTCTCCAACACGTATAGTGCGACATCCAGATGCATTCAAACCAGATTCTAATGAGTCAACTAGAGTTGCATTCCCATCCCTTCGGTCCCATCCAATTGTGACTAAGGGTTGTTCTCCAACCTTGTCATTTAGATATATTCCAGTTGCTTCTCCAATTATCCGCATCGACCTTGGACTCAAAATTCGGTCAGTTACTAGGGCGATTAATGCCGCTTCGTCATCCCCTTCAAAATTCGAGATTCGTCCACGGATTCCATCCGTACCATGTAATCTCGAACGATTCATGGCTTAACCCCTAAGTGTACTTTCGTTTTCATGCCCGCCACTGACAGTTACATTTGGCCATACATGACAATTTTTCCCAAGGATAGTACCTGGGTTACANACTACATTACATCCAATNTGGACACCTTCACCAAGGATCGCCCCGANTTTCCTCAACCCTGTATCCAAACCAAGGTTATGAATTCGAATATTTCTCCCATCATTTCGGAGGTTCGAGAGTTTGCACCCTGCTCCAAGGTTCACGNCCCTTCCTAATATTGAATCACCGACATAATTGAAGTGAGGTGCTTTAGCACCAGGCAATAGTATACTGTGCTTGATTTCGGTAGCGTGGCCAACGACAGCTTCCCTACAAATCCAAGAATGACTGCGAACATAAGCACCATGTCGNATTTCACCAGCGATATATGATGGGCCTTCGATATGCACACTCGGCCCAATCAGTGAACTGTCGGTAATATGAACGGGGCCCTTAGATTCATCAATAGTAACAGAACTATGCAAACCTCTTCGATTCGATCCAAGTGCTTGAAGAAGATACTCAAGTTGATTTACTAGGCCGAGAGGATGTGTTTTGTCAAGTAAGACCCAAACGGGCTCATCCGAAGGCATTTGTAATCCCGTGACCTTACCTCCAGATTCTTCGAGTGATGGGAATAGAGCACCCGCTGTGACGTCCATCGGACCCCCCCACTAGTAATCTCGTCTAAGGTTTTCCAGCCAATTATACTCAAGAAAGCGGCTTCGGGGCAGCAGACAACACATCCAGACCGGTTCCATTTTCAAATTTCTCAAAATTTTCTCCAAACATNGCTGCGAGTTTATCTGCTGCCAGATCGTAAGCATCAGGGTNATCCCAAGTATCGCGTGGATTGAGGATTTCTTCTGGAACTCCTTTACAAGATTGGGGCACCTCAAATCCAAATCGATTATCAATAACAAACTCGACATCNTTCAAACTCCCATCTAGGGCTGCGTTTAACAGGGCTCTTGTCCATTTGATCCGTATCCGGTCACTCTNCCCATATCCGCCACTAACCCAACCAGTGTTGAGGAGCCAGCAACGTGCACCATGTTCTGCCATTTTNTCGGCAAGTAAGTCAGCGTAGACACTGGGGTGGCGTGGCATGAATGGTGCTCCGAAGCAGGCTGAAAAGGTNGCTTGCGGCTCTTTAACTCCGATTTCAGTACCGGCAACTTTGGCCGTGTATCCAGAGATGAAGTGATACGCAGCCTGAGCAGGATTCAGTCGACTGATAGGAGGTAGAACTCCAAATGCATCACAAGTAAGGAATACAACATTTTGTGGGTGNCCTGCCATTGAANCNTCAGTNCGNTTNTCGATNTATTCNATNGGATANGATCCNCGTGTATTTGCNGTNAGNGAGTCNTCNGTNAAATCAGGGACNCCGTCANNATCNACNANGATNTTTTCCAANATNGAACCNGGCATNCTTGTNGTNGCAAANATNGCNGGTTCATCTTCNTCNGAAAGNTCGATNAGTTTGGCATAACANCCACCTTCGAAATTGAATACNCCNTTTGCNGACCAACCNTGNTCATCATCTCCNACAAGAGCNCNATTTGGGTCAGCNGACAANGTTGTTTTTCCAGTNCCNGANAGNCCAAAGAAAACCGCNGTATTGTCNCCAGTNGTNTTNGANGAACANTGCATTGGCAAATGGCCACGTNCTGGNANCATGTGNTTCATNATTGAGAAAATNGANTTNTTGATTTCNCCNGCATATCGNGTNCCNCCNATGATTACCATNGNCATCTTCNAATGAAATNATNACGAANGCNTCTGAATTCACNCCATGGNTTTNTGGATCGGCATGGAAATTNGGNGCNTGTAGGATTGNAAANTCNATNGGTNNNGTGGCNAATTCNTCCAAACTTGGGCGNATGAACATGTTTCTAGCAAANGCNGCATGCCAAGCATTTTCNGTAACNACTTGNACNCCCANNCNTTCTTCNNCATCAGCNCCACAGAATAAATTCTGAATNAATAATTCNTCNCGNNCCGCNAGATATGNTGCNACATCTNGNCGNANTTTCTCATACTTNNCNNNANNGATTGGNACGTTNACATCNCCCCACCANACNTCCTTGGTTTGTNATNTTNNATCGATTTCACCAACCATTCTGGACTGTTGTACGNCAANGATATATCGATCATTGGGTGANCGNCCGGTTCGGTCNCCAGTNACNGTTTTCAAGACNCCNTGNGCNGTNAANTCNCCCTCNTTTCTCCGAAGAGCGGCATCATACAATTCCTGCCATTCNTGATTCCAATNNATTTGNCCTTTGAAATCNTGAATNCNNAAATCTNCNAGTATGCCANTCCTCTTNCAGATTCCGGGGGAGAACCCCNGCGGACCCAATNTGAGGGGGCTGCATGTCGAGCCCGCCCCGCTGGACACTTATAGTGCATTTCGGAAGTCGAAACATGTTTCCGGTTACNTTAATCCTATCAAAAAGGAGTCATATTTGCATCCGGTTGAGGGCGACCCTTATGCGACGCGTCTGACTGCTTTGGTGCATGGCGGATGATGAAGACACTCNACCGTCATCTGAGGACAGGGTAATTGATTCTCAACGTTTTCAACTTGGGGGAGGAATCGATCTTGGGGCGTTCATGACCAATGACGATATCGATAGCGCCAAGCGTCCAGCACTTCCTGGTGGGTCACCAACAGATGCAACAGCATCCTCAGATTCATATTCTTCCTCCGAAAACCGAGAGGAAGAAGTCCCCGATACCGATGAAGCAATTGGGGAAATATTCGAGATATTTGATACAGATAATGGGCCTAAACCAGGGGATATATTAGCAGATGGGACAGTCTTTGAAACCCCNGAATTAGATACGATNACAGAAATGGCAGTTCAGGGAGAACGNCGTTTGCATTGGGCTTTAATGGTAACAATGATTTTTGTTTACAGTTTGATTGGTTGGCTTGTTGCCACTGCCTTACAACCANTAATGGCAACAGCTGGTTTGTTGGGTTTAGCGAGTTTAGGTTTCTTGTTAGGTGAAAGATGGATACCGGATAAGGGCATGCACATTTTGGGAGTAACATGGGTTATTATCTCAATGAAGTTACTCTACGGGCTTGCAATTGATGCCCATCACTGGGGTTGGATTGATACACCACAACTCGGCGGTTCACTGATTGGATTAATTGGCGTGAACATCCTTGTAGGATATAGGCACAAACATGATGCAATAATGGCTCAGGCNACACTTGTATCTTTGGCTCTTGCTTCTGCAGCAGGTTCAGTAGGAGGCGAACTCGGTGTTGCTCTAATGATATTGCTCGCCACGATGCTTCTCAATGGCCTTGCACTACATCGAAAGAGCGGTAATCTCGCATCTTTGGGAATTGCAATGAGCCATCTTTGGATNGGTTTACATGCGATTCAATCAGAGGCCCTTGAATTTGGTGCGTTGAAGATTTTACCATTGACAGATCCTATGCCACTTTTCTTACTTGCTCTTTCAGTTACATGTGTGAACGGAGCAATGGCGGCTCGATTTTCTCAAGAAGAGAACTGGTTTAGCAGTGGTTTTTCAGTACTTGGACTCGGAAAACCAAGGCTTTGGGGAGTATCGGTCGGGCTTGGCATGATTGGAGCCTTACTTTTATTGGCTAGTGGACGNGATGCAACAGGATATTCTCTGGGAATATTGACCTCTCTACTAGCAGTTTATGGAGGGTCATATCTTGTAGTAAGAGGCGTAGAACCGAAAGAAGTGTTGAAACCACTGATATCATCTCTACCATTTTTATTATTGATTCTTGTAGGCCTCGAAGTCGATTCTGGNCTTGANTCACCACTTTCAGGTTACGAAGCATTTGCTGCCCTATCTGCAATTCTTACAATTGCAATACTGTTACAACATCAATCTAATGTCACAGATCGAGTACTATGGTTAGGTAGCTTGGTACTCATACTCCTGCTTACAATATTGATACCTGCAGAATCAACAGCAAATGGTGGTGACAACGGTCGACTTTTGCTAATTAGCCTTGTACTTGTTCATCTTGCATCTGGAGCACTAGCCATTCAGCGTTCCTCGCCGAGTATTGCAGGTGCAGCAGTCCTCGCTCCTTGGTTGTGGATGTTTGTGCATGCTTTGTGGATTTCATCACTCGAATCATTCTCAGCAGCCCGTGATATTGATGTTGATTTATTGATAGTAATTGACCCAATGTATGTGGCAATTTATCTTACAATAGCAGCAATTATCCAATATCCGATTAATTTGAGATTAGGCGATACTGGAGTCAATCTTGCAGGCCGATTACTCGGTGCCACTGAATTAAGCTCCCGACTACGCGATTCTGGCTTAATGCGATTATGGAACCTAGGTCTAATTTCAGGCCTTGGTGTTTGGCTCATGTTCATTGATGCTAGAGATGAAATTGGTTGGTATACAGTAATTGGTGTTGCATCACTCGCCATAGTACACATAGTTGCAGAATCACAGGGTCGACACCAAGGTAATCCAAGATTCATATTATTGGCGTTAACAGTTACTTTTGCAATATTCCAGTGGAATTTCTCAACAGATGCAATTTGGATGATTCTGATTACCGCATCCTCAATGGCTATTTTGCTTACAAGGGATGAAGAGGGCCCAACATCTCAACTCCTGAGCTTGACCATGGGCCTATTGACTTTACAAATTGTGTTGTTTGCATTAGAGCGCACACCCCCAGTGCCTCTCTTTGAAAACCCGCCATTGGATCGATTGCAAACAGGATTTGTGATGCTGTTTTGTAGCTCTGCATTATTGTCAGTATACTTACCAAGGGCAAGAACACTTGAGAAACTACTCCCTCCAGCAATTTCGGTGGTTTGTTTACTCAGTGTCCAGATGTGGGCAGCCTATGGTGAGCAAATGCATCCAACACAATCGATTATTGCCATTGCGTTATTTGTCGGTTCGGCAATATATCTGGCAGCTACAGGTGAGTTGCGCATGGAACTCAAACAAGCCGGAAAAAGAGATACACGTATCGCAGAAGTCCAGCGCAGATATGAGTTGGCAGCAGCCCTTGAGAGAGGAAATATTGGCACCCCTCCTCCAATAAAATCCAACTTATTATCTTCACCTGATTCGATAGAATCGACTGCAATTAGTGTGATTGAGAGTGAAGGCGAATCGACAACAAATCTGCAACAAGATGGACAATTGTATCACTTTGCGGATGAAGAATTAGCTGCCAAAGCAATGGAGGATACGACAGGTGCTCTAGCGAAATCAATTTCTCAGGCAATAACTAGAGGGGGCATGAAAATGGCTGACCCCGAACTGTATGATTTACTTGAAAAACAGAAAAAACGTCGTAGACGTTCAGGAATACAACATGATTCAGAGGCCCTTGATTTACTCGTTGGCGATATACATCATCGCCCAGTAATTGTATTGGCGTTTATCGCAGTAACAACACTTGTAGCATGCACTTTTTCATGGCTTAATGGAAATCTAAACCCTGGCCTCATGTTATTGGTGAGTATATTCGCATTAGCATTGACTTGGGTTTCCAGAGAAAGGGCCAAAGTGCATCAGCTTCAATTGCCTGACATCAATGGTATAGAAATGCCATTTTTTGTCACTATGGGTTCACTCACCCTTCTTTATCTGGTTGGTCATTTTGGTCCATTTGGGAGCCAATACAAGCAACTCGACCTCCTTGTACTCACGTTTGGGTTGGTCGGGCTCGCTGTAATTTCCCTTTTCGGACGTCGCGATCTCCTACTCCGAATTCCCAGTGCAATTGAAGCAGTAGTGATGATGCTTGTAATATCTAGAATAGTTGGAGCAATGCTCGTTAATGCAGTTCCATTTCCATTTACAGTAAATCCTCTCGATACTCAACACGATTTAGTTGATTGGAAATTGCCTTGGTTATTCCTCGAAACAGTATTGATGTTCCTTGTTCTTGGTTGGGATTGGATTGAAGGCTTGCGAAGAACAAATGGCATGCAAGATCATCGCGGCGCAGCTGGACGAGGGACATTTGCTCTCATGGTAGTAATGATTTCTAGCGGCCCTGCAGGATTAATTGCAGGAATACTTTGCCTACGACGTTCGTTTGAATGGAAACAACCAGCTGCTGTAGCAATCACGATTTATGCAATTCTCGGCGGTCTACTTGCCCTCCTTTCTTGGACAACAGATCAGAAATTCTTCACAGCGTATGAATGGTCAATATTTGGTATTGGGTGCATCATGGTCCTAGCCCATGTCTATACAGTATTCGCTAAATTGCCCAAATGGACAACTGCTTGGCTCTGGAATGCTCACATATTATTCCCACTTGGTATATTCATAGTGGCCGGTTGGTCATCATGGTTGGTTGTTGGTGTATTGGTACTTTCTCTCGTGACTTGGGTAGGAGGAATCTTACAGTTACGTCGTGGAATGAGAATTATGGGAGCCATGGATCTTGTAATCAGTATTTGTCTTGCACTTCTAATTATTCAAGGTGGTTTACTAGATCCAAGTATGTTACTTGTGATGCTAATTGCACTTGGCCTTGAATTAAGCATTGTTGCTTGGCTAGGCACCCGGCATGATTTGCAATTAGCCCAAGATTGAAAATACCCTCAGGCTGAAGGGCGAATATTCAAGCGGCACCACAATCTAGCGGTTTTGTGAGCGGCTCTTGGATATCCGATCGTCCCGAAGCCGAGGAACACCCAGTTGTTCCGCTCGGGATAAACGAAATGACAGTACCAAGAATTTCTATTGTCATCAGTTTCGCGACAATTTTCATGTTAATCATATCAGGTATATGGCTTGGAATAGCATCGGTTGGCTTCCTCAATCAGTTTGAAGGAGCCTTTGCTGCTGTTGCAGAGGAAGACATCCAAGTAGATGGGCGTTGGACATGGGAAGCCACCCTCCTCTTTGATGACACTTGCGAGTCAAGAAATGGAGATTGGAATTGGCCTAACAATTTGGCAGAACAGGATGAAGTATTCTGGTTCCCTGGTGAATTATTGTGTCAATGGAATCACCAAGGTGTTGGTGATTATGCTCATTTAGCAATACACAATGTTGATGAAAATCGAGACTTACCACTTTCAATTGAAATTAATCACGCTTCGATTTCAATGGATGGCAATGGGCAGAGCATGGTGACATCCATTGCAGCAGGAGATGCGGTGATAATCCCAATCCGCCTCGAAGCTATGGTTGAAGAAACATTGTTCACAATAGAAGTAGTGCATGTATCCTTGCCATCCGCAAAGGTGAGTTTAGATGTTGATTTATTTTCAGATGGTACTGATAGAGACCGGCATGCAAGGAACGAAAGGATGAATGTTGCATATACAGTATATGATGCAGATTCAGATGAGGAATTGGATAGTGGTTTGTTAACCGCAACAGCCGGAGAAGACCCCATGTGCAACACACCGGTTCCTTGGGTTTGTTATATCGAAGGTTTTGGATGGGGCCTTGTTGGCTTGGATGCAGATATGGAGGAATCTCTAACAATGGAAGGGACTCACCACACAATACTTCTACCCCCAGATTTAGCATATGGGAATTCAGAAGGCCATGAATTGCAGAATACATGGTTGAGGTTTCGCCTAGAATTAGAACAATTGTTAATCTAGTTATAAGAAAGAGGAAATCGCAATTGGATGGTTGATTCATGTCGGAAATAAAACCGGTAGTGATGACTCCTGATGAAAAGGCACGGGAATATGCTCAGTCTATTGCACCCGCAGTATCTGAGAAGGATGGTCCCCTCCTACATGCCACTAAGGATATGCGTCGCCTTGCCACTCCTTGGTCAGTTGCAATAGCAAGGGCGAGTTTACTCAATAACAACGAAATTCCAACCGGAATAGTCCTTGATCCGGCTTGCGGTAGTGGGACTCAACTTGCAGCTATTTGTACAACCCTAGAGCGTCCAGGTATTGGAGTTGAACTCTCAGGTTCAGTTGCCCCCATGGCAGCAATCAACATTGATAATTGTGGTAAATGGGATGGGAAAAAATGGTCAACATCCAGTCGCGTACTGTGGGGGGATGGCACCAATGCGAAAGATGTCATTGAAACATTCACAACACAGACTTCAATTGACCAACAAATCGCCATACTTCACGTTGATCCAGCAAGGCCAAACGATGCGCAGAAACACACACTCGATGAAATGGAACCGCGCTTGGATGTCTTACTTTCAGCATGGGCCCCGTTTCTGAAGAATGGGGCGGCCCTGATTCTCGATTTATCGCCTCGATTGTCGAATAAACAACGCGAGCAGGTCGACCAAATTGTATCAGAAATATGGGGGGACATAATGACAACTTGGCAATGGATGACTCAAGGCAGAGGTCGAATTGATCGTTTGTCGCTTTGGGTCGGGACAGCTGCTTGTTCGCAACCTAATCGATTGGTCCGTCTTTCGAAAAGTGGCGAGATACATCATTTAGAAGGCAAAAACAAGACATCCCAGGTCTCTGACGATGTTGTTGAAATCGGCGAATTTCTGTCTATCATCGACCCATGTCTAATTGCTAGTGGTTTGGCAGAATCGTGGAAGGAAATAGCCACATCTGGTAAATCAAGATGGAACACCATCACTGGTAGAAGACCAATTCTGATAACTTCAGAACCCATATTGCTGTCATACAATGAACTATCCATTCAAAAAGAAACATATGATATGGCCCACTCATTTGTTCAGATTAAAGGAGAAGTTGTCGCACATATATCTACACTTGATTTCGAATCGTTATCTGAAATCACTCAAATAGCAACGAAATTAGGCCTTTCATCATTAAAAATACGTTGTACTGTTGATCCAACTATACAACCTAAATTACAATCAGCATTAGATCGTGAAATGCGTCAGTCTTGTGCAGAAAACTCGACCAATTTAGGTTTCATCACAGAGGCTAGTAATGGCTACGTTATTTGCAAAGAAATGGGCCGAGACCCTGCTTAACTGGATTCGGATGCCTACGACTCGTTCATATAGGGGGGGCGAGTCGCGAGGATGCCTCACATGAGGCCATCGGGCGACCGGTGAATAGGGGAGGACCCAAAAATGGCTAAAATTGACGAATCAGAACTCGGAGCGGATTTCAATTACATCCTCCGTTTAGCTGACAGTGACGTAGACGGACTATCTCGAATAGGGATGGGACTGACAAGCATAAAGGGAGTAGGTGCACGTACCGCTCTCGCCATCTGTGAAATTGCAGGTGTTGATAAGAACAAGTTAGGTGGTCACCTAACTAGTGAAGAGCAAGAGAATATCCGTTCAGCAATTGAAGAATATCCAACTAAAGTACCGCTATGGATGCTAAATAGGCAACGTGATTTGGAAACTGGTGATGAATTACACCTGTTTTCTATGGATGTAACTATGACGCAAGATGATGACATCGCTCGTCTTCGAGCCACCAAGGCCTACAGAGGTCTTCGACATGCTGCTCGAAAGCGTGTGCGTGGACAACGTACTCGCTCAAATGGACGTTCTGGACTGACGCTGGGTGTACAGCGAAAGAAGTGATTGGAGGTGAAATGAATGGGACATCCAAAATTTTCAAGACCTAAGTATGACACACCGACCCACCCTTGGAAAAAGGCTAGGATTGAGGAAGAACACGATTTGAAGGAACAGTTCGGCCTGAAGAAAGTAGGTGGTATGAAGGAGATTTGGAAGGCTAAATCCAAACTCCGTCGTTGGAGACAGAATGCTATGAAATTGATTGGTCGAGTAGATACATCTGAAGGTCACTTTTCTCGAGAAAAGGTTGACTTGGTTGGTTCACTACATCGCCGCGGACTTCTAGGAGACGGTGCGACACTTGATGACATACTACAAATCAGCGTTGAGCACGTATTGAGCCGCCGTCTACAGAGTCAAGTGTATTACCGTGGTCTTGCATCCTCAATGAGGCAAGCAAGACAATTGGTAGTCCACGGACACATTGGTCTTGGTGACCAAAAGATGACGGTACCTGGATATATTATCACACGAGATGATGAACAATTGTTGAATTACCATCACACATCTCCTTTGGTTGATTCATCTCATCCTATTCGTCAAGAGATAGATACAATTCGCGCTGCTGCTGAGTATGGAAATGAAGAACAGGATACACAGCAGCAAGAGTTTGTAGCTGGAGTAGAAGCAGCAGCGGAAGAAGCACCATCAGCTGAGGACACTAAAGTCGAAGGAGGCGATCAGTGATGTCTCACAAAGCAATTTTACACATCTACAGTTCATACAACAACGTGTTGTTAACAGCAACAGATCTAACTGGTGCAGAAACTGTAGCAAAGGTCAGCGGTGGAATGGTGACTAAGAAAGGAAGTGATGCAGGAGGCCAATTCGCAGCAACACGTGCTGCAGAAAGAATTGCAGATATGCTTCGCGAGAAGGATTTCACACAAGTAATTGTCAAGTATCGAGGTGTTGGTGGAAACAAGTCACCTAATACAGGGCCTGGTGCTCAAGCAGCAATTCGTGCCCTAACAAGAGCAGGAGTTACTATCACACGTATCGAAGATGTGACACCTATTCCACATGATGGGACCAAGAAAAAGGGTGGACGTCGCGGTCGACGTGTATGATTAAAGGAGGAAATAAAATGGTGAAGATAGAAATCGTTGATGAGCAAGATGCTCACCTAACAGTCGTACTAAAGGACACAGATCGCGCATTTGCAAACGCTCTGCGCAGAACTCTGATGACAGATGTGTCAAAGATGGCAATCCACAAAGTTCGTTTTGAAATGGGAACAATTACAGATAGCAACACTGGAGAAACCTACGAATCCGTTGGAGCTATACCTGACGAAGTTATTGCTCATAGATTAGCAATGATTCCAATCCCTACATATCATGATGAGTTTTGTTTCCTTGAAGATGATCCTGGAAATGCAGGATTACCTAAAGAGGAGTGGGGGACTCCAGCTAGTCAGGTGATATATCACTGCAGTGTTAGGGGTACGCCTGAAGGTAAACTAGTAACTGCTGGCGATTTGAATGTGCTTGGCGAAGAAAAGCTACAGATTCCAGAAACATATCGAGGTATTCCAATTACCAAACTTTATTCCGGACAATATCTGGAATTTTATGCATATGCTGTTTTGGGTAAAGGGAGTCAGCATTCCAAGTGGAACCCTGTATCGGGAGTGGCATATACTCCTCGAAAGATAGCAAATGTTGCAAAGCCAAAGAAAGCCAAAGCACTGTGGGATCTCAATTTGACTATAACATCAAAGGATTTCACTGGAGGAAAGTTAGACGACGTTCAAAAGGTCGAAACTCTTGTTCGTGAAATGCACCATGTTGGTGATGGAACAGCAAGGATTTCAGATTTTGCTGATGCAATTACAATTGATGAAGTGGATGGTGAATTTATCTTTAGTTTTGACACCGATGGCTCCATGTCGGCGAGAACCGCTTTTGATATGGCTGCAAAATCACTGAGTGACCGTTTCTCCAACCTTTCCAACGAATTGGAAGATGAAATCTAAACGGCCCACGAGGGTTTCTAATGCATGGTAAAGCCCATGTGGGTGGACACGTAACTCTAATTTTCAGCATTCAAGATTCATCAGAAAAATTGTTGGAACAAGGTAGCCGTGGAGCAGGGATGTCCATCAATCTCGGTGTTAAAATTGAGGTTGAAGCAAGTCCAGGTTCGGGAAAATTGTCTGTTCATGGAGATGCACCTTCTTCACAATTGCATAACGTCGTAGTTGAGGAGTTAACAGAATTTCATCCTGAAATTTCCAAATATGATTGGAAATTAACTCACTCTACAGAACTTCCACCTTCACAAGGATTCGGTCTCTCTGCTGCAGGTTCTTTGGCAACAGCTATTGCCTTACAGAGGGCTCTTGGAATTGAAGAAGATACAGCGCGTCATCAGGCAATTCACATAGCGCATAGAGTCGAGCGTCGGTTATCTGGTGGATTAGGCGATGTTGCCGCACTATATGCCGGTGGTGTCGAATTAAGATTAGAGCCTGGATGCCCACCTCTACCAGGGGATTTGGGAGGCCCCGGTGCAGTCATGTCTTGGTACGAAGAGATTCCTGTGGTATTGATTTGGAGGACAACATCCAGTCAACACACATCCAACTATATCGACGATGGGGATTGGAAATTAGCAATTAGAGCGGCAGGTGAACACTGTTTGTTTGGATTAAGGGAGGGCATTTGGGATTCATCCCGTTGGCAAGAAATCCTAGCAAAAAGTGCAGAATTTTCAGACCGTTCCGGCTTATTAAGAGATTCAAATCGATTGGATCTTCTGCATCTAGTAGGTTCAGCCTTTGCAGGCGCAGGTATTGCAGATGGAACAGTTGTTGCGAGATTATGCATGCTTGGTGAGAGTGCTATTGTTTTGCCAACAGAAATACCAGCATCAGAGGAATGGCAAGACAACCTAATCGAAAACCTAAGAGTCAGAGGATTAGAGGCATGCAAGGCTAATGTTGCCTCTGACCCGCTTAACCTTCAGTAGTTCTTTCATCCTTGAGTCGTTGATTGTGCTTAATCAATTTGCTCAAATCGATTGGACTTGCATCTAGAAGGATAGCACCCTTTAGTTTGAGGCCTGCACAGAAACCATGTCTGTAGATAATTGCACCATGTCCCCATTCTTCGACGTATCTGTTGACTTGTTTCTGAGTTTTCCTCCGCTGCCATGATGAGTTTGCACCATAGAAATGCTTAGCATCAATCCAAGCCACCGGCACGCCATTGATTTCTACATGATCCAACATCAATAAATCCGGTGTTCGTACAGGCCTTCCTTCTGCTGCTACTTGTTCCTTCAGCAATTCATTTTGAGTTCTATACCTGACCCCATTTGCAGTAAAATGGTCACAAAGTACAGTTTCGAATAAATCGGCAGCATGGTGCGCCTCACTTTGATTAACATGTGTAACTCGATCTTCAGCTTCAGCCTTCCGAAATTGCTCCAAATCTCTCTTGTTGAGTTTTTTCTCGGGTTCTTTTAGTGCCTCTTTTATCCTATTTTTTGACCAATTTCTTGCCGAAAGAATCGCCCTGAACAAGTTTACAGGAGGGAAGTCATAACGTTTTGATAGAGATAAAACACCCTCGCCTGCTTTGTATTTACGTTGCATTTCCCTTGCTCTTCTCTGCAACCTTCCATGACTAAAGACGGCTTTTTCCTGATTCAAAGCTGCTCTTAGACTAAGCGCTTGTTCCAAAGAGATTTGTTTTCCTTTAATCAGTTCAGCGATTTCATCGACACGCTCATCATCTAGAAACCCAAATTCTCCAGGGCGACAAACAATGTCGTGGACAGATCTTTCCACCTTTGTTGGGACTGGAGTTAGTTTCCACTTGATTTGGACCTTTTTGGGCGCAGGTTCGAGATTATCTGGTAGACCCATTGGGAGTGGTTTGATATCGAACCTTTGATTTGCTCTTTCAACAGCTTCGAGATCAATTTCAGACCCCCCACTTCCTCTTTGTTCAGGCTTTTTTCGTTTAGCCTTCCGCCCCCTTGCCACTTTTTTGGACGTTTTTTTGGAATCAGATTTGGGTGTAGAGGAACCCTTCTTTGGATTCTGTTCGGTACTCACTGGTGGGTTCCAACAGTAGGGGGTTCATGAATCAGCGCTTCTTTTCCTCATCGCCAAGCGATACCGGGTTCAAGTGGTAAGCTTGATCGAGACTTCCCTGCCACATCTTCACCCTCACCCGCACGATATACTTCGACAGATCCAATCTCCAGCGCTCCTGAGATAAATTCGGCGTTCGCAGAGAGGAATGCAACTTCATCGAATCCAGTTTGAACTAGGTTGTTTTCTTGCTCTCCCCAAGTGTAAATTCTTCCCCGGCGTTTCTTTTGTCCAGATACTACAATCTTCCAAAACTGCATTACTTCTCCCTTTGTACTTTCATCGCGGAAGTATGGCTGTGTTTGCAAGAATTTGCTCCCACCTTGCTTGAAGTTGAACCCATCTTGGTACATTTTAATCGCTTTTTTTGCGAGGTCATCCTTCCAAACCTGTGCTGTTTGTATAATGACAGCCGAGAGGGCACCTTCTGTGTGGCGTTGAGCAAGCTCACGTACACTTCTTGCACGATCAATTACTCGTCGCAGGTATTCCTCTTGGCCCAAAGTGATTGGATCATTTTCGTGAGCTGTAATTGTCATGTCAATTACAGTATTTGCAAGCATTTCCTCCTCACCTAATATCTGCCACATTTCTTCTGCAAGATGGGGTGTTGCTGGGTATAGCATTGGAATCCAAGTGCGTAGATAACTCTGGGCAGCCGTTCGACTCACACCACCCCTGCGCTGTGCCCACTGCCAATCAGAAACCATCTCGAAGTGACTAATCATGACACCTTCTCGCAGTCCGATGTTTGACATTTGACCATTCCAATCAATGTGAGATTTCCTAGCCCGCGCTAGCAACCATTCATCCATATTACCAGTTGTAGAATTATTCTCGATTCCTTGGATTAAAGCGCTGTGGATCGCCCGCATTTGTCGGTAATTAGATTCGATTGCAGAGTCGGACCAATCCATTCCTGCCTCAGGATTTGCGCCAAAGAGGATAAACAAGCGAACTGTATCGGCTCCAAATTTTTCAATCATTAATTCAGGACTGACAGTGTTGCCCAAACTCTTACTCATTTTTGCGGATCTAAATGTCAAAGCATCTCCACAAGTGGGGCATGGACTTCCTTCTAGATCGACATGCAACTCTACATTGCAGGAAGCACAGTATGGTGTAGGGGCGTTGACCATTCCTTGACAAACCAGTCTAGAGAATGGCTCAGATACATCATTCAGCCCAGCATCACGTAACGCCTTGGTGAAGAATCGAGCATACAGCAAATGCATAACTGCATGTTCAATCCCTCCAATATAGAGATCAACACCATCCTTCATCCAGTAATCAGCACTGATTTTATCAAACGGTGCCTGATTATTCATTGCATCTGCAAATCTCAAAAAGTACCATGAAGAATCATAGAAAGTGTCCATGGTATCGGTTTCCCGCATTGCCTTACCACCACATTTGGGACAGGACGTATTGACAAAACCTGTGTGTGAGGCGAGCGGATTCCCCGATTGGTCTTCCGTAAATACCACATCAAGTGGTAATTCGACAGGTAAATCTTCTGTGGGCACAGGAACCACGCCACAGTCATCACAATGGATGAATGGTATTGGTGTCCCCCAGAATCTTTGACGGCTCAACAACCAATCCTTGAGTCGATATTGTGTAGTCCCTTGCCCCATACCTTCGCTTTCAAGGGCTTGAATCACTGCCTGCTTGGCATCATCACCATACAATCCATCAAAACCATCTCGATTAGAGTTAACCATCCATCCTAAACCTTCGAAAGCACGTCCAGTAACTTTCGGTTCTTTTCCTTGTTCTTCAGACAATACTTGGCGGATGGGGATATCATATTTCTTTGCGAAATCAAAATCGCGTTGGTCATGCCCTGGAACAGCCATCACAGCACCTGTCCCGTAAGAGGCGACTACAAAATTTCCAGCATAGATGGGAACATCCTCTCCGGTCAAAGGATTACTTGCATAGCGTCCTAGGAAGACACCCTTTTTGTCACGTAGCATATTGACACGATCGAACTCAGACATCCGTGCACATTCTTCCGCCAATTCACGATAACTCGCTTCATATTCGGTACCTGAAACCAATGTTTCACACAAAGGATGCTCAGGTGCCAGTGTCACGAAAGTCACACCAAAGATGGTATCAGGACGTGTCGTGAAGGCACGGATAACTTCTTTTTCTCCCACGAGAGGAAAATCGATGTCTACACCGTGAGACCGACCGATCCAATTTCTTTGCATTGCCCGGACATTTTCAGGAAAATCGATATCCTCTAACGAATCGAGTAATTCATCAGCATAAGCAGTCATTTTTAGGAACCATTGAGCCATATCCTTCTGTCGAACTTCATCCGCACAGCGCCAGCATCGATTATTCTTGACCTGTTCATTTGCTAGTACAGTATCACATTTTTCACACCAGTTGACAGGAGCAGTCCGCCTCTCAACAAGCCCCATTTCATGAAATTTAAGGAAAATCCATTGATTCCATTTGTAGTAGGTTGCATCACTGGTTGCAAGCTCTCTTCGCCAATCATATGAGAAACCCATTTTCTGCAAATCGCTGCGAATACTGTTGATGTTCTCCCAAGTCACATCGTGCGGGTGCCCACCGATCTTTTTTGCTGCATTTTCTGCGGGCATGCCAAAGGAATCGTAACCCATTGGATACAGAACGTTGAATCCCGATAAACGTCGAAATCTCGCCATACTATCTCCGATACTATAATTGCGGACATGGCCCATGTGCATTTTCCCACTGGGGTAAGGAAACATCTCTAGACAGTAGAATTTTGGTTTGCTTTGATCAACATCGCTCTCAAAAACAGCACCCTCGCCCCATGCCTCTTGCCATTTGGCTTCGATTGTTGCGGGATTGTATTCCATCACAGTATCCCTCATGCGTTTACGTGCACCTACGGTGCACGCTTGCCAATTCAGAGGTCTTCTTGAATGAACCGCAACAGTTCACCTCATTCGGTTGAAATGTCGTATTCATTGCTATTGACCAAGAAGATAGCTTCCCTCGTCAATTGGTATCGATAACGCATGCCCACCTTCTCACGTTCAACCAAGCCAAATTTCTCCAATGTTCGGAGGTGGTGGCTAACCAGTTGCTGACTCGCTTCCAGCCTAATTGCCAATTCTTTTTGACTCAGATTAACGATGTCGTTCTCAGTCGCATCGAGTAAGCGCAAAATTTTACCTTGCAAACTATTTGGATCAGGAGTCAATAATGGAACGGGCAAATCTTCATCATTCAAACTCGACTGGATTGAAGCCGGATAAAATCTCACCAAGCGACCATCTTTCCTTCTCCATATTCGCTCATGGCTTTCTAAATGTTTTAGATGATGAGTCAATTGCCCATTACTCATTTCGAGGGCACCTAATAACGCGCGGAAGTGAACGCCAGGATTTGCTGTAAGGTAACCCATAATCCTCCCACGCTGATACTCTCCATCATGTTCCCCACTTTTTCGTACCATGGCCACTAGGCCAAGTCCAATTTGCAGTGCTGGAATTCGAATCCACTCTGTGTTTCCGATGTACAATAGCATCATAATCGAAAGAGATGTACTTGCAACAACTGCTACAGATGTAGGTGCTAAATCAACAACTAAATCTATTGTAGAAGGTGGATTACTTTCAGATTCTTCAGGAATTACCACAATTTCGTTGTTATTAGTTTCATTCACGGTTTTTAGAATGACAATACCTGACCATGCTTTGCAATCTCCTACGGAATCACTCTCCTCAATGACATACGTCCCTGATAGGAGTGGGATAGGGTACCACCCACCATCTTGCATGTGTGCTACGTAGGTATGCTCAACACCTGAATCATCTGTAATTAACCAGCAACCAACTCCTGATGTAGTAACATAGTGCCAGTTACCAGAGATGACCAACTCTTCAGGCATTGATACAACTTCCTCAACAATCAAATCTGGTTCATCTGCAATAGTAACATCCCCCACATTCTCTGCTAGGGGCGAACGATGTATGCCATCGTAGGTGTGTGCTAATTGAGTTGAAAATGATGGCAACGAGGTCGTGCCAATTGATAATTGCCAACTGCCGTGCGCAAACTCTTGACCTTCCTCAGTGAATGGTATTTCTATTGGGCCCCAATTGTATTCATCCATTGAATCAATAACAGTGTGTTGCCCTGCAATATTTTGACAACTTGTGAACCACATGCGCTCAGTATTTTTTCCAGAAAGTGCAAGTTGCATTTCAAGCGTACAATCTGTTGGCCAGTACAAGTCAACACTATTTGGACCATAATTCTTCAATTGGATCGAAAAGGAAATTCGTTCCATTTCAGAGTCAGCGTCCAAGACAACCAAGTCATTTACAGAAAGTTGTATCTGACTGGCATCTTGTTCTTGGTTCATACAATTTGGATTATTCCCACTATTGGTGTAATCAAATGATTCAGTTGCAACCAGCCCGTAGTCTGGTTGATTTAGAACCAGCAAATATCGTCCATCGTCAATTTCACATCCATTTTCTCCAGTGTAATCCCAACCATCTGATGCGATTGTATAAGTTTCAAGAGAGTCAATTTTTTGTTCACTTCTAGATTGGTGGCATTGCTGTAAATCGCGAGTATCATGGATTATTTCTCCCGATGGTGAAATGATATGTGATTGAACAACACATGTACTTTCATAGAGCAATTTAGCAGGGTTATCCTCTGTGTTTTCCAAACTGAAATACCAAACCAAACTTTCATTCATGTCAATAGTAACACTCGGTATCAAATTATATTCTGAATTACTTGGGGTAATCGAATAAAACGTAACAACATTAGTTTGTGAATTTTCTACAGCTGTTAATTCAATTGGGATGATTTGCTCACCTTCTTCAGCATTGAAGAAATCCCATGCATGCCATCCCAAAGAGACATCATCCCCAGATTCGAGAACCCCTTCTCCACATCCCAATTCAGTAACTTCGATGATTTGCACCCTACAATTTGAATCAAATGGAATGGTCAAACTTTCTGCACCAACATTCACTAAAGACACATGAATCATTGCAGGCATTGCGTTATTATGCCCATATCCGTCTCCAATATTTTCAGCCAGAACCGCATTAAGTTGCAAATTTTCCGGCATGGTAGTAATTCTTCTAAACGTTACAGAGTCACTAACTTGTAGAGTGATATCCTGATTTGAGATTGTGAATTCCATTTCTAAATCAGCACTTGGAGCATTTCCCCAATCCCAATTCCAAGTTGAAACAATTCTCTCTTGGTTTGGTTGAATTGTCATCGCCCTACTCTGTGTTGGGCAAACCCGCTCCTCATTCAAATCAAAGGCCCACTCGTCACTGAATATTTGTAAATCAAACGGACAAGCTGGATTGTAAATGAGATCCCGGGGAACATTTGCATGATTTTTTACCTTCAGGGTGACTTGTAATTCTCCAGATTCTGTGTAGAAAAGGCCATTATCAGGCGAATCAAATTCTACAAGCAATTCCATACCATTCTCATTTGGCTCAGCCGATGATAACGGCGCTAGTAGCATAACGAGCAATAGTAATCCAAGCGCCCCGGAACTGAAACTAGTCCGTCCACTCATCACTCCGCCCCATATCGTCAGTAAAGCCCTCCCGTTTGAAACCATTGGCACCCCCTTAGGGGGGCCAATGTTCCTCCGAATACTTGATTCCCCTCCTTACTATGCCGAGTCATGCCCCTCCAAGAAGGTGAATTTGCAATTACTCGCGACTCTTCTGGAGTTGAACTCTGGGTCACTCAAATGGGCCCATATGCAAACATGAATTCAGCGTTCATAGATCGTGAGAACAACATTGTTGCTATAGTTGATCCATATGATGGGAAAGGGTGGATTGAAGCGTTGGAAACTGATGATTTGTTTCCCACTCATATCTTATTGACTCATACACATAGAGATCATACTGCAGGAGTTAAGAAAATTCGAGACAATTTCCCAGAAATCGAGGTCTGGGGCCATATCGAATCAGTTTCTCCGAGTTTACTAGGCCGCATCATATTTCGGAAAACGGATTTTACCCATACTTGGAATCAGATACCAAATGAAACAATTGAATGGTGTTGTGGGAAGATACAACTCAGAGTTACCCATGCTCCTGGTCACGCTCCCGGTCATGTTACATTTCACGGACATGGTGTTTATGTTGCGGGCGACCTTCTTTTCACAATGCGATCAGGGCGTGTTGACTTACCAGGTTCAGACCCGCAAGCACAATGGCGCAGTTTAGCGAGGGCGAAATCAATACTTCAACAACTCCCACCAAATTGGAGATTAATACCCGGGCATCGCTATGACTGGATTGACGGCACATCGCCAGATTGGGTGACTATCAAGGAAGCACTCAAACACAATTTGTCTTTGAATGCCAAAGATATCGAATCATTCGATGATTTACCCTACAACAGGTTCGACGATGATCTTTCCGCCTAACTTAGTAAATCCCCAAAGTCAGGTAGAGACGCTTCTTCAGCAGCTTGTTGTTCCATATGCGTTTGCCATTCAGCCTTTTCCACATATCCCAACTCTTTCGCCTTATCGATTTGGCCCGTCGATAGGTAGTGTTCAATCCACTTCTCCCTTCTTTCATCCTCTTCAGCAGAAAATGCCATTTCTTGTTGCTGAAGATTGCGAATCTCAGTCAACCGCTTTCTAGCACCCATTTGCTTGGCAACCAATGCAACAAAGATTAGTGCCAATAGCAAAGTGATTACCCCGCCCATTATCCAAAGCATCATCGCTGAGTCTGCCTCTTCACTTTGAGCCTCTCCTGAACTTAGTTCTGTAATTTTACAGGTCTGCCCTGACAAGTGAACATCGGGGTCATATGGACAAGAATCTGCTGTATCGGACCAACCATCACCATCTGAATCTGGACAACCAAACTTATCCTCGAATGAGAATCCTTGCACGCTTTTACAGAGATCTGGTTCGAAGGCTAGGCCGGTACTATTGTCACCATATCCATCTCGGTCAGCATCTTTGTATTGTGAGGCTCTCAGTGGGAATGCGTCAGAATTCCTAGCGCCCTCTAGAAGTTGACCAGGCCAACAATCTAGACGAATAGTTGAGTTATCCTTGTAATTGTCACCATATCCATCACCATCAATATCGCTCCATTGGGTGGCGTCATCAGGGAATGCGTCACCATTCTGGACTCGAGATATAATGAATGCAGCATCAGTATCACAATTCCAACGTAGAGAACCATCTGACCTTTCTTCTCCTGTGACATTTGTGAATGAATAGTTGTCACCATATCCATCACCATCAGCATCAACCCATTGGCTAGAGTCATCTGGGAATACGTCAATCTCGTCGGCCCAACCATCGCCATCAGTATCTGTACAGCCATACATGTTACCTTCTGACGAGCTGCCCGGCCAATCTGGACAATCATCAGCATCAATTGTTAGTGGACTGTCTCCATACCCATCTCCATCTCTATCGGAATCTTGGAATGGGTTGTCAGGAAACGCATCTTGTGGATCTGGAGTTCCATCACTATCGCTATCTGGGCAACCTCGCGCCTCTTCACTAGTTGCAGTGCCATATACGGTTGGACAGACATCAGCTAACAATCCCTCAGGATTGTCTCCATACCCATCACCATCAGCATCCCACCACTGCGTGGGGTCATCAGGAAACGCATCGCCATTTGGTCCACTGGGATTGTCCCCATACCCATCACCATCTCTATCTCCACATTGAGTACCATCTGTTGGAAACAAATCGGGATTGTTTCCAGACGGATTGTCCCCGCAAGAAGAAACCGCATTATTCCTATCAAACCCATCGCCATCAGTGTCTGCCCACTGTGTGGGGTCGTTTGGGAACGCTTCACCAGCGTTTGCATAACCATCACCATCGTTGTCGGCGCAGCCATGCCATGGGATATCGTCGTAAGTTCCGTTTTGTTCATTCCACTCAATTGCTTTTTGACTCGAACCGGCTTCCCCAGGACACTCATCTCCCATGTTTCCAGATTTGTTGTCACCGAAACCGTCTCCATCGGAGTCATGCCATTGTGTTGGATCGTTCACAAATGCATCCGCATCCCCGTTTGGACTTGCGAGACCTTCTCCTGGTCCAGCATTACCAGGATCTGAATATCCATCGCCATCTGAATCTGGACAACCTATTCGGTCCCAAACCGAATTGCCCCAAACTAGCGGGCAACCATCTGAAACAGCAGTGAAAGGTTCATCTCCGACCCAATCACCATCAGTGTCGTTCCATTGCTCAGGGTTAAGTGGGAATGTATCCACATCAATCAATTGATTTGGTGTCATTGACACTATCAATTGGCCAGGCCAACTACTTGGCCTTATTTGAGCCCAAGATGAATTTGCATAATTGTCCCCATACCCATCACCATCGGTATCATCCCATTGAGTGGGATTGTCGTCAAAGTGGTCTAAGGATCCGTAGGGATTTGGCTCTCTTGGGTCATTAACGTTGGATGGATACCCATCGCCATCTGCATCTGCCCATTGGTAGGGGTCATCATCGAATTCATCTCCTGCATCTGAATATCCATCACCATCTGAATCTGGACAACCGAAAACATCGACATAAGAAGTCCCTGGTGTAGTTGGACATGAGTCGGGTTCTGTAGCTGGTGCAGGATTATCTCCATATCCATCATTATCAGTATCATTCCATTGTGTTCCATCTTCGGGAAAGGCATCATCAGGGTTAAGATATCCATCATTGTCTATATCGGGATCGACAACCCAGTGATAGACACCCTCATCATTCCTCCCGTGTGCTGAAATTAGATAATTCCCATCTGGATGCCAATCTAATCCATCTATGGTACCACAATTGTTGCTCCCGCCACCATTAGTACAACCACCAGGCCTTGGGGCTGACATTGTATCCAACTTGACGCCAGTAGTTGAGTAGAACAAATGAATACTGGCTCCATCTGATCGGTAGTAAGAATGACTAAATGCAACTTGGGATGAATCAGGAGACCATGCTGTATCGAGGCATGAAGTAGAGGTCGTATAACTCCACAATTGCGCTCCGGAAGATGAACTGTAAGCCCTTGCTCGTGCATCACTCCCTCCCCATCCAGAACAAACAGAAAGCATGTTTCCATCAGGGGACCATGCGATTGCATTCACATAACTGAAAACATTTGTAATAGTCCTATTCAGGACCCAGTTTGGATTTACATCGTAGATGTATACATTCTCATAACCACCAATTGCAAGCCTATTCCCATCGGGGCTCCAATCTACTGAATAATAGTAAACAGTACTACCGGGCTCTAGAGTTTCCAATAAGTTACCATTAGATGAGCTAAAGATTTCTACTTGCCCATCTCCATTATTCCCATCACGGTAACCCGCAACAGCAATCATCGTCCCATCAGGACTGTATTTCAATTCCCCTGCAGTTTCTCCATTTGCATCAAATTCATCATCCAGCGCTCCATTGCTGGCGTTGTAGATTTTCACCTCATTGTCATTGGTCAATAATGCGACATGTTGGCCATTTGGTGACCAATCCAAATCTGCGGAGCCTCCTCCACTTTGGATTGTCCTGAGATTTTGTCTATTCGAAGTATCCCAAATTCTCAAGTAAGTATTTCCACTCCATCCGCCTGTATATTCAATGGTTGCATATTGTGTCCCATCATGATTGAATCTTACCATTGAGTATTCATCGCTCGAGGAATCATACTGGTCTTCTTGATAACCTCCATTCGAAATCACCCATGGATCATTTAGGTCACTGGTTCCATCACCATCACGGTCTGGACATCCGGTTCTATCAACAGTACTGTTTCCACTTGCTACAGGGCAATCATCAATCGAATCATCAGTTCCATCACCATCGGTATCGGCTGCTAGAACACTACCTGCCAGCAGAGTACTAGTAACCATCAACGCCGAGATGATTATTGCGCGGAACGAGGCAGCATTATGACCAAGTCGTTCCGCAGCCATGGTCCCGCCTGTATTCATAGGAATAAGGTCTTGCGGTTGTTTTGCATCACGCGCACACGCGTGAGAGAACAGCCCTTGTGTGCGAGAACTTCAACAGTAGGAGTGCAGAGGGAGGGTTGATGCCGAGCAATGATCTTCGAGTCCACATCTCGGTTGAAGACCGGATTCTCCTGCATCTTTTCGAGCAAGATAATCAAGCAGATTTGTACATGGTTAGTTCTTCAGTAACACGTCCAGGTATTGCAGAGGCATGTGCACTTCATCCTCCAAACGTTAGTCGGTCGATGAGAGTCGTTTTGAAGAATCAATGGGTTAGTGAACATACTCGAACAGTTAGGGGCGAAAGCCGTAGGCAGAAAACATGGCAGCTGACAGATTTAGGCCGGGCCGAAGCGAAATCCAGAGCCAATTATCTAGGCAGAACTCAAGTATTAATTCGGGATGAAGATGGCCAGTTACTCGAACTCCCAGCATCCCAAGCCAGTGCTCGATTATCCGCTGAGTTGACATTATTGCAGGTTTTGATGCATGCACAACATGAGGGTGTGTTGACTTTTGGCGATATTCGGTTTGGCCTTATCAAAAGCAAAAGTGACACAGGAAAACCATCTCCTGGAAGGCTAAAACTGGGTGCAGGTGCACATGCAACGTATCATACAAAACCACCAGAAACACGTGATGTGCATGGGCGTTTTGATGAGATTCAAACTTTAGAAAATTGGATAGATTCAAAGAAACCCTGCATGCTCGTTCATGGGATTGCTGGAATTGGCAAGTCAACACTTGTTGCCCATTGGTTACATCAAAGAATGGCAGATGATGAACAGTTATCCATCTGCTGGTATCCCTGCCAACCTTGGGACACTTCTTTGGGTCTTGCCACCTCCCTTTTGCATAGAGTTGGAATTGATGCAGCACATGATCCAGTTCAGTTAATGGATACACTTCCATTGACACCAGGTGCCAAACTCGATATCGACGCATATCGACGATTATTACTTTCGTATTTGACTGATCCCAGTGTTTTGCGAGAGAGGTTTTCAGAGGAGGAAGAAGCAGGCCCTCCACCATACTTCTTGCTAGTATTAGATGATGTTCACCACATCGCTGAAGAAGCCTTGGATTTATTGGGGGCGTTATTACAAGTAGCAGATTCATCCCCTCTGCAATTGCTTCTAGTCAGTCGAACAACACTTACATTCTACGATAGAAGGGATGTTCATACAAGAGATAGAGTTCAAGAGATGCCTCTATTGGGACTTAGCGTAGAGGATCTAGATGCTTGGATTTCTGATATATCGGGTTTGGATTTACCTTCTGCACCAGTAATTCACAAAGTCACTGGTGGACATCCTCTTGCAATTGAATTGATGGAAATGTATGGAGAAGTTACACATGGTGATTGGCTCAGGTTTTTGGATGAAGAAATCCTCGATGTATTGCCAGTAGGGGAGAAGGAACTTCTTGCTACTCTAGCAGTATCAGATAGACCAGTACCATGGTCCAAACTTGCAGCTGCTTGCAACCATGATGGTAGACCACCTGCTGCTTTGTTGGAGCGTGGTTTATTGCTAGAATTGAATGATGGCATGTGGTTACACGAAGCACTTAGAGAAAGGTTGCTTAGAGAAGTGGGAGCGCCTCATGATGAGCGGAAGAAAAAACTCGCAAGAAGTCGTTGACGGAACAATTTCACTTCTTTTTCTGAAGTAAATATCATCACGGCCCATTGCCTTGGGCTAGCCCGTTTAACATCAACCAATAACCACCAACAATAAATATCAACAAACCTAACAAAATCCCAGAAAAATATTGCCCTGCCGATGGGTCACTATTGGAATCCTCACTGCTGCCCTCGTCAATCGATACATGTTCTTCATCAATTTCAGATTCTTTAGCCATAATTTGCCGAATCCATTATTCGATTTAGTGTAATCGGTAGCG
>PBMO01000051.1 GCA_002722595.1 Methanobacteriota archaeon
CAAGATCACAATTCCAATCAATATCTTAGAAATCGGGAACTCCACCATTTCCATCATCACCATCGTTCCAATTACTGATTCCATCGCCATCCCAATCGTTGTTTCCTACGAATGATTTTCTTTCAGTAATACATTCAGGGGCTGGATTTTGAGGATTCTTGTTTGTGGGTGTTGGGCAGTTCCAACCTGTTGCACTAAAGACCTGGGTCTGTGTTGCATTCATGTAAGAATCGTTCTCATTCTGCACGCCATCATTGTCTAAATCCCAAGGATCATCATTGATGTCTACAGCAGGAGGGCCGAGGTCGTTGTCAGGATTTGGTGTTCCACCTAAATCCTCATCAAACCAATCCATTGTCAAATCATAATCTTGATCCATTGCTCTCCAACGATCATCATCGAGATCTTGATCATAGTCCATTTCACAATCTGTTCCTGGAGTTTCTAGTGCTCCTGTAATGCCAGGATAGTCAATTACTCCATCTCCATTGGTATCAACTCGAAGACAGACGTCTTTGACTCCATCATTGTCGTCATCTGGATCCCACATATCTAGAAGACCGTCGTTATCATCATCGGTATCTGATGAATCTGGTAATCCATCGTTATCATTGTCAGGATCCAAGAAATTCGGCATCCCATCTCCATCCAGATCACCATCAAATATAGTGGTGAAACTTGGATTATTTGGATGGTAAAGGGCTTCTAATTCTACATAATTTATACTAAATGAATATGGGGCATAACTATTGAAATTCCAAGTAATTGCAGCATCATAAATGATATCATCAGAGGAACTTGCGGCTGCTGCTGCAACCATTGTTTGAGTGACTGAGCTGTTGTATGGATCAGCGTCTAAGTAATCCTCAACGCCGTCATCATCATCGTCATCATCCATGTAATCTTGAACTCCATCGCCATCAAAATCACAGGGCCAAAGGAATTGATCTAATCGTCCATCGTTATCATCATCTTCATCGAATGATTCACGGCCACTACCATCTGGATCTTCGTCATCTACTCCATCGTTATCACGATCCAATGGGTTTTGATCTACCAAATATCCTGAACCTACTTGAGTGCCTGTCCAAGGGTGAATAGTAGTTGGGATTACGTACCTATCAGTACTGACATTTAGAGGGTCAGCACCTTGGGTGTAATCAATTGGGCCTTCGAGAATACCATCATTGTCGTCATCAAAGTCAAATTCGTCAACAACTCCATCATTATCATGATCCAAAGGATCTGTGCCAAAACAACCATCGAAACGCTCAATCAGATCATAAATTCCGTCGTTATCATCATCTAAATCATCTAAATCTCCAATTCCATCATTGTCGTGATCTCCAAGATTTGTCTCTTCAAGAAGGAAGGCGTATGCTTCTGAGCGTAGCGAAGTTGCGGATAAATCAGCTATTTTTCCTGTTCCTGAAAACAAGTCAGCCCAAGATGGATCACGAAGAGCGGGGTGAGTAAATAGTGACCTATCTTCTGCTCCTGGAACAGGGGCTCCTCCTTGTTGGAAGCCCCCTTGTCCAGTGGATTGAATAGGGGTTCTTTCGCCATCTGTGGCATATATTCCCGAACCTGTATAGGACGAGTCAGCACCAACTGGCATCATTGCCAATGTCGTACTCATTACCATCAAAAAGACAAGAATCGTTGCAGATGTTCTGCTACGTAGATTCTTCATTCGTTCATTTATTTCTTGTAGTTCCTGCATGCTCCGCTCACCTAGGAAGTACACCTGCACCTTCTTCCTGTATATCAACGAATTGGGTTTACTGCGCACTTCTGTATCACAGAAGGATGACTGTATCAAACTCCAAATCTCGGCGAAGTTAATTTGGTTGAAGTTTCTAAGACCCCTCATGAAACTGAAGTGGATAGTAAACGGAGTCATTCTAATTCTCATTTTTATTCCTACAGGAATTGTTGGTTATAGTGGAGATTTACCCCCGATTAGTGCAGATATTCCAGCATGTGATTCTGGAATCTCATTCCTAGATGTTTGTGATAGTGCAATAATGGTCGATGAAGGTGTTACAATTCCAGCCGCAGCTGCGAGTTTGATTGCTGCTGAAGTTAACATTGAATGGGGATCAAATGATGTTTGGGTGGGTATTGTTGATGCGAAATACGCCGACGAATGTATTGATGGGGGCAATGGATATCTTGCTTGTGACACAGAAAACATGGTTTTCTTGGCAGGGGGTCCTGATGCTGAAGGATCTCTTACTTGGTCGTTAGAAGGCGGTGATTTGCGTGCAGTGGTTGGTAATTCATTGGGAGGAGAAAAAGAAAGTGTGAATGTTGAAATCACATACAAAGTAAAACTCACTCCTTTACTAGCATATGGAGTAGGTTTCTTCGGAGTAGCATTAATTCTACTTGGAATTAGAGCTGACTAATTCAACTCAATTGGTTGACCATATTCATCAAGTCCAGATTCTTCATCATCTTCTTTCTGTTTTCTCTGTCTTGACATAAGAGAGAAGAACATCACTGCTAGAATAATGGCTAATGGAAGTATACACCAATAGTATAGATTTGCAGGAGACTCAGGAAGTGGAACTTCATCAACACTACCAGAGCCTTCTTTCGCGCAATTGCCTTCTGAATCTAATTCAGGAACTGAAAGATGATTTTCTGGATCTGAATTGCAAGCAATCTCGATTGAATCTAAGTATCCATCGTCGTCATCATCCAAATCTTCAATCCAATTTGCTGTACCTACATTCGGTTTGCCATCACCATCTGTGTCTTCTAAAATCTGTAAATAAATACTAATTTTAACTGATTGATTCGTGTCTTCATCAATTGCTATAATTGTATAATTGTTCAA
The DNA here is from genome assembly GCA_002722595.1 of Methanobacteriota archaeon. Lineage (GTDB taxonomy): Archaea > Thermoplasmatota > Poseidoniia > Poseidoniales > Thalassarchaeaceae > MGIIb-P. The sequence goes on from PBMO01000051.1 coordinate 2,846, forward strand.
ATCTTGAGGTTGTAAAGGAATGCCTGAAATTGATCCCTTGCCTGCTGTTAATACTCCATTTTCTACAAGATAATTGAATTCTAATGGTTTTGGTAAAGATGGGGTTATCGACCAAGTTTCGACTGTTTGACCCAATACTTCTGGCACTATTGAAACATTATTTTGACCAACGATGAGTACAATAGAATATTCAGGATAAATCACTGATAATCGAGCAACACAAGACCCGTCGTCATCGGTCGCAATTGGCATATAATTAACAGCATCTAAGTCTGTACAACCTTCAATCTCATTAATATCTGCTACACCATCACCATCTGTATCTGTATAAACACACAATCCACTATCTATAATCGCAATTGGGTCGTAGTTTTCTGCCAAAGAATCCATGCATCCTAAGTTTGGTAAAATCGTTATGTTAAGAGTTGCAACAGCAGTTCCTCCAGAATTACTAACGGTAATATTGAATTGTGTTCTTGGAAGAGTCTCAATTGGAATTCCAACAATTGAACCATTGGAATAATCAAATGTTAATCCATTAGCTAACTCGAAATCTATGGAGTAATTCAAAATCTCTCCGCCACCCACAATTGGTTCAATCAAAACTTCGGAGACATTGGAATAGAATACATGTTCATCTACATAATCAATCGTAGGTGGAATGTCAATTATTGTGATTGAAATTGATGTGGTTTGAGAACCGCCTGAGTTATTTGCCCAAATAGTGTAGAGAGTTTCTGGAATCAGTTCTGAAGGTATACCTGTAATCGATAAGTTCGTTGTATCAAAGAGAAGGCCGTTTGGTAATTCGGGGTGAATACCCCATTCAATTACTTGACCGCCAGATACACTAATTTGAGCAGGGTTCATTGATTCTCCAATCGTTAGAACAATTGAATTTGGAGATATGTCAATCGATGCTGGAATGTCAATAATACTGATGGAAAGTTCAAACGTTGTTGTTCCACCTGTATTGTTTGCCCAAATGGTGTAGGATTGTGATGATTGTAATGTTGTAGGGGTTCCTGAAATATGGCCTGTAACTGGATCAATTGAAATTCCATCTGGTAATTCAGGAGACGCTTCCCATGATGCAATGACTCCTCCAGTACTCAATGATTCCAAAGGAGTCATTGAAACACCAACAGTTAATGTCAACACACTTGAATTGTAAGATATTGAAGGTTCTATTGCAATCACTGAGAGATTGAATTCGACGAACACGGAACCTCCTGAATTGTTTGCCCATACCGTGTACGGAGTTATTGGCCATAATTCGGTTGGTGTTCCAGATATCTCTCCTGTTGATTCGTTAAAGGAAATTCCATCTGGCAATTCACCGATTATCACCCATGAAGTAATTGTTCCAGGTCCTGTAATCAATGGTTGTTCGGGAGACATGGCAGTATTGTTTGTCAAAGTTAGATTGACATCTGAATACCCAATTTCATTTGGAACTTGATCGACAACAGTAAGACTGAATGAGAAATCGTTTGATCCACCTGTGTTGTTCGCCCAAATGGTATAATTCGCAGTAGACCAAAGTTCGGTAGGAATTCCAGAAAGAACACCTGTTGAAGTATTGAATTGCATTCCAGATGGTAATTCTCCAACCATTTCCCATGAAATAATCTCACCTGGACCAGAGAGAGATGGTTCGAATGGAATTTCTGAATTGATTGTGTTGACCACCAAATCGAGAGAAATCAAAGGATAGGTTAACGACGGTAATTGATCAACTACTGTAATGTTAATCATAGTAGAAATTGAACCTCCTGAATTATTGGCCCAAATGGTGTATTGTGTCGTAGTCATCAATTCAGTTGGTGTTCCAGAAAGAATTCCAGTAGTTGAATTGAATATAATTCCTTCAGGAAGTTCTCCAACAATATCCCATGTCACTACTACACCTGGACCAGTTGTTATTGGGCCATGAGGAGTCATTGCAGTGTTATTGGTGAGTAGGATATCTGGATTAGAATAAGATAGAGTTGTTGGAACTTCATCATTGACTGTAATGTTCAACATAGCTGAAACAGAGCCACCTGAATTATTTGCCCAAATGGTGTAAGGAGTCGTGGTCATCAACTCAGTTGGTGTTCCCCAGATGGTCTGATTCGATGGTGTAAAGGTCAAACCTGTTGGCAAGGTTCCTTCCAATTCCCATCTTACAATTTCACCTGGACCGTTTTGTGAAATAACAATAGGAGAGATCTCTGTATTGTTTGTTGCAATTGTATTTTGAGGAGATATGGTCAAATTGGTAGGTACCTGATCATTCACAGTAATGTTCAACGTAGCTGAGACTGAACCTCCTGTATTGTTTGCCCAGATGGTGTAAGGAGTTGTTGTCATCAATTCAGTTGGTGTTCCCCAGATGGTCTGATTCGCTGATGTAAAGGTCAAACCTGTTGGTAGGATTCCTTCCAATTCCCATGTTACAATTTCACCTGGACCTATGGAAGTAAATGTGATCGAATTCATGGCAGTATTGTTGGTTACAGTTGTATTCTCAGTTGGAGAAATTGTAATTCCTTGGGAAATTGCATCATTCACTGTGATGTTGAGATTTGCAAATACACTACCACCTGAATTATTTGCCCAAATTGTGTATTGTCTAGTTGCCATTAGTTCTGTAGGGGTTCCCCAAATGGTCTGATTCGCTGAAGTGAATGTGAGGCCTGCTGGTAAGGTTCCTTCCAATTCCCAAGTCAGTATTTCACCAGATCCAGTAGTCGTGATGGCGATTGATGAAATTGCAGTATTGTTTGTGGCAGTTGTATTCTCAGGAGTGATGGATAATCCTGGAACCTGATCATTCACAGTGATGTTCAGTGTTGCAGAGACGGTTCCACCAGTGTTGTTGGCCCAAATTGTGTATTGGGTTGTAGCCATTAGCTCAGTTGGTGTTCCCCAAATGGTCTGATTCGCTGAAGTAAATGTGAGTCCTGCTGGCAGAGTTCCTTCCAATTCCCAAGTTAGGATTTCGCCAGGGCCGTTTGTTGTAATTACAATCGCAGTGATTGCAGTATTGTTGGTAGCAGCGATATTCTCAGACGGTGAAATCGACAAACTTGTCGGTACTTGATCGTTGATCGTGATATTGATGCTCGTGGTCGAACTGCCGTTTGCGTTGGTTGCCGTGATGTAGTACTGTGTGGTGGTGTTCAATTCCGTTGGTGTTCCCCAAATGGTGCCGTTATTGGTGCCAAAGTTGAGGCCTGCAGGCAACGAAGGAGAGATTGACCAGTTTGATGGTGCTCCAATAATTCCATTACTTGCATTATTGACTTGGTAAAACCCACCCATGGAGTGAGAACTTACTGCTGAGAAGTATAAATCATCACCAACTTGAAGGAAATCCCACGGTGTGGAACTATCAGAACCTGGGCGAATATCATTGACAAGTACTGTACCTGTTTCTGTACCATCGGTTCGCCACAACTCATATCCATTCGTTCCATCATTCGCACTAAAGTAAACAACATCACCCATCACGAAGAAATCCTTTGGAGGATAATTTGTTGAAATATCGCCTGGATTGATGTCTTTCAGCAGATGTGTACCTGCTGTAGTTCCATCTGTGATCCATAATTCTCTGCCTGTTGAACCATCATTGGCGACAAATAACATGTAATCACCAAATACTTGGAATTCGGTTGAACAAGTATTGTATGTTGATCCATGACAGAAAGCACTGTTTTGCCATCCTGTGTAAATATCTTTGACAAGAGTAATGTTTGTTCCATCTGTCTTCCACAATTCATATCCTTGGGAAGTACTGCCCTTACGTACGAAATATAATTCATCCTTGAAAACTTGCATATCCGTTACTGTTGCTCCGGTAAGGAATTGTGTTGTTCCTGATGCAGTTCCATTGGTTCGATACATTTTGTTATCAGTAGTCTCGAAATACAACCAACCATCAAAGACGGTAAATTGAGAAGGATTCGTCATCTTTGGTACTCCAAAGTGTGAGCCTGGTGTGAGATCAACCAACAGTTGCCATGATGTTCCATTCATTACAAAGACTTCTCGTCCAGCCGAGGAATCGTAACCTTGACCATATATACTGCCATTATATTCAACCATTCCACTAAATGCACAATTGAAATTATAACCACATGTTGAACTGATTTGTACTGTTCCCGAAGTAGTTCCATTCGTTTTCCAAATGCCATTGTAAGCGTTAGAAGAACGAGCACTGAAGTATAATGTATCACCAATGGTAAAGAATCTCTTTGGTAATCCATCTAAAGATCCTGAACGGATATCTTTGACCAAGACTGTGCCATTACTCGTTCCATCACTCTTCCACAATTCAGTGCCGACTAAGCCATCATTTGCTGCAAAGAACAGTGTATTATTATGGACAAACATGTATTCGCAATTATTTCCGCTTGAAGTCACTAAGGAACTGTCTGTTCCTGACCTGATATCTTTGATTAGGTAAGGATTGCTTGCAGATGTGCTTTGAGTATGATTAAACGCCCACATTTCATATCCATAATTTGTGTATGGCGAGGATGATAATTCATCTCTTCCAATGAAGAAAATCAAGTCGCCAATGTGTTGCATACAACCAACTACACGTACAGATGTTCCAGTCAACAGAGTGCCTGAACCTGAAGGTGGATTGGAAAGCAAAAATGGATTGATTTGAACCGATGTACCGTTGGTCATGGTGTAGTTGTCCGGGTTGTAATCGATGTTCGGGGTTGGTTCATTGATAGTGAGATTAATCGTTGCTGATGCTGAACCGCCGGAATTGTTGGCGTATACAGTATAAGTCGTCACTGACATGTTACTAAATGGACGGCCATATATCGTACCATTCGCAAAATAAAGGCCCGACGGGAGCGCAGGTGAAATAGCCCATGAAACCGCATCACCTCCAGTGTTGGTCGCTGTGATGTTGGCCATATTGTAGCCTCGAACAATGATCTTGCTCGATGGTGTGTAGGAGATACTAGGAACTAAATCATCAACTCTTATCGTAATATTGGTGGAAGAATTTCCTCCCAAATTCCGAGCAGTGATGGTATAATTGGTGGCTGGAGATACTACAGTTGGTGTTCCAGAAATCACTCCCGTGCTAATATTGATTGTCAGGCCAGCAGGCAAATCTGGAGTAATAGACCACCCCAAATATCCGTCGCTGGTATACGTTATCATCTTCAGATTTATCTGATCCTGAACATATGTAATATAGACGTTATCATTGGAATCTATGGCTATTGAAGAACCTTGATGAACAGAAATTTCAGTGGATACATTCTGAATTACCCAAGAGCCGCTTCGATTGGTAGCATATAGTATTCTAGAGTCAGGATTAGCCAAATCTCGATATGAAATGTGAAGGTGCCCTACAGAATCAATAGCAAGCTCTGGATGTTGTCCAACATTTCCTGAATTATCTATTGATTGAGCCACCCATGAGCCTGTCTCATTGGATGCATATTTCAGTTGAGAATTGGATACATCTCGATATGCAATATGGACATTATCCTTTGCATCAATGACTAACGATGGTTGTCCCCCGACTACACCAGTTGAATCAATAGTAGAATCAACCCAAGTTCCAGTAATGTTGTTGATGTATTTCAAATCACGATTGGTGTAATCATAATACGCAATGTGTATTTTATCATTTGAATCAATGTCGATGGATGTTTGTTGGCCAATATCTCCGGTTGAATCAATCGTGGAATTGACCCATGAGCCGCCTGCATTTGTTGCATACTTGAGATCGTAATTGGTTTGATCCCAATAAGAAATGTGTACTTTGTCGTTTGAATCAATTGCAATTGCGGACCATTCTCCAACAATTGCAGTGTCATCTATAGTGGTATGTACCCAAGAGCCTCCCGAATTAGTTGAATATATGAGGGCAGTTGCAGAAACATGGTAGTAAGAAATGTGTACTTTATTATTGGAATCAACAGCTATGCTACTGTAGGTTCCAACACTAAGGGATGGAGGATCATTTACAACAGTTGTAACCCAAGTTCCACTCTGGTCTGTAGAATAATACAGGCCAGAAGAATGATAGAAACTTATGTGATTGTAACCATTTGAATCAATGGTAGAAGATATGAAATTTACAGCAGAACCTGGACTCCAAACATCATGAGTTGGAATCTGGCCCCCTATGTTTGAAGGACCAACAGGAGACATTGTAGTGTTTTTAGTCAAATTATATTCAGATGGCGAATACGATATCGATGGTTGATCTACTTGCACGGAGATGGTAATCGTTGTAGTGCCAGAACCGCCAAAATTTCGCGCTGTGATAGTATAGTTCGTGGTGGGCAATAATGCCGTAGGTGTTCCAGAAATTATTCCGCTGAATTTGTCCATGGACAAGCCAGCCGATAAGTTTGGACTGATTGTATATCCATACATATCGGATGAAGAATCAAGGGCGATATACTTGAGGTCATCATTGGTCATATCATAAGTTGAGATATGCACTTCATTTCTTGAATCAATGGCTATCGATGTATAGAAACCAGCATCTAAATCGATTGTATAATTCACCCAAGTACCATTCTTATTGGTAGCATACTTGAGATCCAAACCGCTCCAGTAACAGTATGAAATATGCACTTTGTCATTAGAATCGATGGCTATCGATGGATGAGAGCCCACGTCACCAACTGAATCAATTGTGGAAGTTACCCAAGAGCCACTCATGTTCGTAGCGTATTTGAGATTATCATATCCTTCGTCATTGTATGCAATATGAATGTCATCATTGGAATCAATAGCTATCGATGTATAGAAGCCCAAATTTCCTGTGCTATCGATAGCGGTTGTTACCCACGAACCAGTGAGAGAGTTCGCATATTTGAGGTCCTCATTGGTCTCATCATAATAGGAAATATGACTGGCATCATTTGAGTCAATGGCTATAGAGGAAAATTTACCCACCAATCCTGTGGAATCAACATTTGTCATTACCCACAAGCAGGTTCCTCCACTCAAACATCCATAGGCAGCAAACCTGAGATTATCATTGGTCTCATCATAATACGAGATCTTTGGTGAGTCAGTTGAATCGAGTGCTATGGATGTAAACTTACCAACATCGCCTGAGATTGAAAGTCCACCGCCGGCTCCATCAATAGTGGTTGCTACCCAACTACTGCTATTGTCTGTAATGTACTTCAGGTCTCCATTGGTTTGGTCATAATAGGAGATATGGACATCATCGTTGGAATCAATGGCAATGGAAGTGAACAAGCCAACCGTGCCTGCTGAGTCAAGTGTTGTAACAACCCAGCTACCACTCTTATCAGTAACATACTTGAGATCTTCATTTGTTTCATCATAATAGGAAATGTGAGTGTATCCATTGGAATCAAGGGCGATTGAAGTGTATAGCCCACTAGATCCTATCGAGTCAAGAATACCAGATGGAACCGCACCCCCGATATTGACAGGGGTCGCAGGCGTCATAGCCGTGTTGTTGACCAAATTAAATGAGTCAGGAGAGTAGGAAATGGATGGTGAAATATCTTCGACTGTAAAGTTAATCAAAGCAGAAGATGAGCCCCCTGAATTGTTCGCCCAAATGGTGTATTGTGTTGTATTCAACGTTTCAGTTGGAGTACCTGAGATGACTCCTGTATTCTCATTGAATTCAAGCCCATCTGGAAGTGTTGAGTTAATTGACCAACCATAAATGGAATTGTTATTATCCACTATTACATATCTCAAATTTCCATCTGTGTTACTAACACTTTCTTGGTACGAAATATATACTCTGTCGTTTGATTCTACGAAAATTGAGGTGGAGCCTGAAGTAGAAGAAACACCATTCGATGTACCTACCTCCAGATGAGAATCAATGGTTGAATTTACCCATATACCATTTGAATTTGTAGCATACTTTAGATTTTTATTTGTCTCGTCGTAGTATGAAATATGCACGTTATCATCAGAGTCAATTCCAATAGATGTGTCTTGTCCTACATTCCCTGTCTGATCAATGCTAGTATAGACCCAAGAGCCGCTCTTATTCGTAGCATATCTTAGGTCCCCGTTCGTTTGGTCATAGTATGAAATATGGAGGTAATTGTTGGAATCAATTGAAATTGAATTATCATAACCAATATCTCCAGAGGTTTCTAGCGTTTGCCATACCCAAGAACCACTAGCATTCGTTGTATAACATAAATCTCGGTTGGAACCATGGCAGGTATATGTGATATGAGGGATTTCATTTGAATCAAGAATCATGGAAATGGTAGTATCAAAATCTGCAGGGTAGAGTGTTGAATTTGCCGTTGTATTTGATACCGTTGTGAAAATCCATGACCCACTAGAATTGGTACCATACCTGATTTTGTAGTTAGAGTCAATCCACATATGTGCAATGTGTAAGTTATCATTGGAATCAATGACAATCGATGGACTGTGGCCTGACCATGATGAATCTAATGTTGTAGAGACCCAAGATCCTGAACTGTTAGATGTGTATCTAAGAGACCAAGCGGGTGGCGAAGAAGTCCGAAGTAAGTGTACAATGTGAACATTATCGTTGGAGTCTAGAGATATTTTGGATTGCGTTCCCGAACCGGAAGTCGAGTCAACGGTAGTGGTAACCCATGAACCGCTCTTATCTGTTGCATACATCAGCGTCTTGTTTGTACTGTCTCTGTACGAAATATGCATGTAACCATTTGAATCCATAGCAATTGATGACTGATTATCTACTGAACCGACATCAATGACACGTGAAGGGATTGGGCCACCAGAATTAGTTGGTATTGCATTCGGGGACATTGCCGTGTTATTGATGAGATTAAATGAATTGTAATTGTACGAAATGCTTGGTGCAGAATTAACTACACGTAGCCAAAGATTGGTTGAAAATGAATCCCCTGAACTTGTGTTTGCCCAGACTGTATACGTTTGATTGCTAGCTACTTCGGTTGGAGTTCCTGAAAGAGTGCATCGTTGGTTGTTTACAGAAAGTCCTTGAGGCAATGATGGTGAAACCTCACAAGATGAGATTGTAGAAATTACAGGACGCCAAGAACCTGGATCATCTTTTATCCCATTTCCTGTGCCTATCACTGTACCAGACACCAATCTTTTGTTATTCCCATAACCAGCAGTCACGTGGATGTCATCGTTATTATCAACAACAATTGATGGTTCAATATAATCAGTACCAGAAGTGTCAATATTGCTGATAAATCCAATAGATCCACCTCCATAATTTGATTCATACACTAATTTGTCTCCACTTGATGTATATGCATATATGATATGGACATAATCATGAGAATCTATGGCAATAGCTGGGTATTCAGAGTACCAAGATAATTCTTCTCTTGTCGACCAGCTACCTGTTGATGGATTCTTGTTTTGATAGTATACCTTAGAATTGCTACTTGAAATTTCTTCTGCATATGTGATATGAACATAATCCTGCGAGTCAATGGCTAGTTTCACATGTCTTCCTGTATCTACTGCATTTGTAGAGTATCCTTGAACATCCTCTGCATCCCAAGAACCATCTGCATTGGTAATATATCTGAGATCTTTATCGGCGTCATTAACCACGAGGTGGATTTTCTTATTACTATCAACTGCAACATCACATGCGTTTTTTACTTGGTGATTTTCATTGCCTCCTCCCGATCCAGATGATGAATAAAAATCAACCAACCCAGGGGGGTTGTCCCATGATGTGGAATTGGTTAACTTCATTCTCACAAAACACTGTTTGTAGTATGCAGCATCCCCTCTGCGCCAAGAAACATACAGTGTATCGTCATCATCCAAGTCTAAGCCTGTTGGGTTATTTTTAGCATCGCCGTGAATGAGAGATGGAGATGACCAAGATGATGATGAGACTGATTTATTCATGTACATAAGACGAGTATTTGTGTTATCAACAAATACAACATGAATTAGATCATTTGAATCAATTACAATTGATGGGTGACGGCCGGTATTTCCAGTTTGTACAATAAGAGAAGAGGACCAACTGCCTCCGGCATTGGTTGAATATCTCAAATCGTCGTTAGAATCATCAAAAGAGACGATGTGGGTTTTCCCATTCGAATCTACAGCAGAATCTGTATTCCTGCCTGCCTGATTATCATTACCTGCAGGAGATGCGGTTGAATTTGTTACTCTCGTTTCCCATATTGAAGAATACCAATCGAATGTAATTGGTGATATTAGAGAATTCACGGTGGCAGTAAGCCCTGGTACGCTAGATCGCATATTTTCTTCAACATTAATCCAAACAGATGTGGAATCGGACCTTCCAGAACCATTTACCCATACAGTATACGTAGTGTTGGTAGAAAGTTCGGTAGGAGAGCCTGAAATTTCTCCTGTTTTCCAATTAAATTTCAATCCTTTTGGTAAATCTGGGCTAATCGAGAATATTGGATGGGCCTGTACACCTTTACCTGTACCTTGAATTGTAGCATTTTTGAGATCCGGATTTACATTATCTGAATGAGAGAGATAGATATCATCATTACCATCAATTACCATTGATGGAAATCGTCCATCTAATCCACTACCTACTCTAGTGCGAACCCAAGATCCACTAGAATTGGTGAAATATTCAAGACGCCTGTCCTGTGAATGATGACTAGTAATGTGTATATCATCGTTAGAGTCAATCCCGATAGAGAGGTGGGAGGCTTTACGATTGTTTGCAACGTTGCTCTTTGCCCAACTTCCTGAATTTCCAACCGCTATTCTGATGTTGTTATTATTGTCAGCCTTCACATAAGTTATGGCTACTTCATCCTTCGAATTTATTGCGATTGCAGAATATTTTCCAACATTATTGGCGGTTTCTACCGTTTCATTTGTCCATGATCCGGTTGAATCGGTGTAGTATACAACATCACTACCTCCCGAATCTCGATATGTCGAAATATGAACTGCGTCATTGCCATCCAATGCCATTGATGCCCACATTCCATCGTCTTTGGTGGTATCTGTAACAGTATAACTATTCCAACTTCCACCTTTATTTGAAGTATAATTCAAACCCCAATTACTAGATGACACTTGAATTGGATGAATAATGTGAATGTGGCCGGCTGAATCTATGGCAAGGTCTGTTGCTACTCCGTCAGTTGCAGAGTTGCGAGCATCATCCAATGTAGCAAATACCCAAGAGCCGCTAGCATTGGTTGCATAACGTAACTTGTTGTTTGTATTGTCTAGATATGCGATATGTAAAGCCCCATTTGCATCAATATCTACAGATGGATGAAGCCCCATTTGGTTCGAACTGTTGTCTAAAGTAGAATGTGCCCAGAATCCACCGCTTTGAAGTGAAAGATGGAGAACACGATTGGAAGAGTGTAATCGGGTTGAAACTATAGCTATATCTCCATTAGGCCACATCGCAATATCTGTTCCATAGTTATGTGCCCCTGAAGCAATTGAAGATGATGTGTTGGTAACTCCTGATGACCAGGTTCCAGAACTAATAGTGCTCAAAGATTCTGTAAATGTAATAGGAGCAATTGGTTGATGTAGATGGCCTGTACCACCTGATACATCTTTTTTGATAAATTGACAACTACCGTCATCAAACACTGCAATAGATTGATAATTGAATGCTACAGAATCAGTACAACCTATGTTTGGATTTGAAGAGGGAGTATAATTCCACTCAATTCCTGCATCCCATGGGTTGTTGTCGGCAGCATCGTATGCACCTGCATCTAATCGATGTAAATGAGAACCCCATTTGGGACGGAAATCATCGTTATCTGGATCAACTAGCATATCTTTGACTGTGATTGTGGAGAGATTTCCAAGAAGAGGAATGATTAGAGGTGTTGATTGATCGGTATTATTTCCTAATCCCAGTTGACCATGGTAATTATTTCCCCAACATGCTGTAGATTGATTGTCTAGGCGCGCACAAGTATGCCCATGGCCCATTGATACAAATGCTGCTTTTCTGCCGACAGGGAGAATGGCGGACGATGGTGAATTTCTCTGTGTTTGGCTTCCATCGCCAAGTTGACCCCAATTGTTTTTGCCCCAGCATTGTGCAGAGCCATTAATCAACAAAACACAGGATTGGTATGATCCTAATGCTGATTGTATTGACATGTTTTGGAGATTGGGGACATAAACGAAAGAATCGGTATCTGCAGTATTGCCGAGGCCCATTTGTCCATAGTTATTCCTTCCACTACATACCAGTGAACCATTATCATAGGTGAAACAAGTATGATGCTTGCCAATTCCTATCGATGTTACTTCACGATTTGAATCAAGGGGGATGAGGATTGGTGGATCGATGGTGTATGTAGTATTGCTGAGGCCCATTTGTCCAAAGTGATTGAAACCCCAACACATCACTGAACCGTTGTCTAATAAGACACAAGTGTGCAAATGAGCTGATTGGATTTCAATCACAGTTCTATTGGTTCCAAGATCTACGTGCACTGGTACTGTACTTTTCGAAGTTGTAGAGTTAATGCCTAATTGACGATAATCGTTAGCACCCCAACAATATACAGATTTGTTATCGAGTAATGCGCAGGTATGGTCATTTCCCAGCGTTAATTGAATTGCAGTTCGTCCAGTTCCAATATCAACATATTGAGGAGTTGATTGATGAGTTTGATTTCCTAACCCCAGTTGACCGTTTCCATTGTAACCCCAACAACTAACTGAACCATTGTCCAAAATTGCACATGTGTGAGCAGCATGTGTGCCACTAGTTGCAAGTGACTTAACTGTCCTACCAGTTCCGACATCAACGTATTGGGGTGTGGATTGAGGGGTAGTATTTCCTAATCCTAACTTTCCATTATCATTATTCCCCCAACATGCCAATGATTTATTCTCTAAAATTGCACATGTATGCGTATCAAAGACGGATAATGAATTCGCGTATTGTTGGATATATCCATTCCAATTCATCCCATGGGTATTGTCTTCCAAAGGATAATCCCAAATTGTGTTTGAACGATGTGCAGCAATTGCATCTACTGCATTATTCCAAGTAGTAGAATTTTCATTTCCGGTATTTTGTTCGTGAAGAATGATGATGTTATTCTTCCCATCCACCCTTTCTCCGAATACTGTATTATTCGAAATATCGTGATAATCACCCTTCGCCATTATTCCTCCACTAGCATTCCAAATTACATTGTGATGAATTGAACCATTGTTGCCAGTAGATATCTGATTGATTGGAGCATCAAATCTAATTCCGTATTTACTGATATCATGAATCCAATTGTATGCAATTTCAGAGCCTTGAACCTCTCCTTGCATGAGTTGAACAACAGCTCCATCCGTCTGTAGATGTCCTACATCCCAAACCTCATTGTAGAGCACTGTTGGAGAATCTCCTATCGATAATACTGATGATGCACCAGTCAAATGAACTGTGTTGTTGGAGAAAGTCATGTCTCGTCCTCCTTCGTAAATTGTGGTCATCAATCCCTTCTGGTCAGATGCAGACCAATCAATCGCATGGAAATAGGAATTATTCACGACATTGTTGTATGATTGGCCACCAGCTCCATGGAATTCAATGGCTGCTCCATCTGTATTTGTAATCGATATTCTATCGACGAAAGTATTGGTACTTCGATAAAAATGAGTTACAAATCGATCATCCTCTGATTCATCAGCAATTCCTTGTCCTCTGCGAGAAGTGCTAGGATACTCAAGTGTTGAATTGGTGAAAGAACACCCATCACATTCGTTCACATCAATCGTTGTTCCAAAGAAATCAATCCCTTGAATTGTTACATCATCAGAATTTTCAATGGTAATTGCAAATGGTTGGACTTTCACTCTGAGATCGAGGTTGTTCGCATTATCGCCAGTAGTTGGACGATAATGCAAGCGATTGTTGGCATTGTTGAACCACCATTCACCATCTACATCAATCAATTCACGTTTACCTTCAAGGAAATATGCATGATGTTTTGTTTTCCAAGAAGGAGTAACATCGTATCCAAAGGTCCCTGTAGATGCATTCCAACTCGTAATTTCTCGGCTGTATGACTTGAAGGAACCCACATTTAGAATGGCAATTGCACCAACTGGATCAAGACCTGTAGCATTGATTGTTTCATTTAGACCATCATGTACACCCGTTTCCGGGCCTGCATCTTGCAACCAACCATTTGTGTAAGCATTGTTTGTACCTGTGAGAGTTCCTCCAGCCCAATATGAACGGTTGAAAACCGAGTCGTTTGCAAATCCCGCATTTGGCCAACGTGCAGGAACTTGTTCCTCCCAATCAAGGAATAATTGCCAACCATCAATAGGCAAAGTGACTTCTTGAATTCCATCGGCATCGGGAGTTGTCCAAGTTGCATCAAAATCCTCCGAAATACTCTGAGTTCCATCCATAACTACCCGTTCTCCAGTAGCAGCACGGAGAGTTAAACCATCCTTGTTATCAATCGTTATATTTTCGTGATATCGCCCAGCATGAACAATAATTTCATCATTTGAACTAGCATTTTCTACCGCAGATAAAATTGAAGATTTTGGACAATTATTTGTTCCAGCCCACAAATCACTACCATTGAACATATCGACATGGAATGGGTCGCTGGAACTGCGGGTAGCACTTCCACAATTGCTTGAGTAGTTTGCCTCATCATTACCGAGACGTTCAACGAAAGTCCAACCTTGTAAAGCACCAATGTAACTTGTTTGAGCCAAGGCAATCATGAGAATTGACAGAAGTAGCGCACGCCGCTTTTGGAGAAGGGGTGCACCGACCATCGGCCCCGTAGGGGCCGGATTGGACTTTAGGGTCTTTTGATTACGTAATTATCCAAAATTAGCGTTTTTTGGCTAATTTTCGAGCCTGCTTTGCCCACTCATCCCTCTTTACACGCCCTGGGAAGAATTCAATTGCTACATTGACAGTTTCTTCTAACTCAGAGGTCATGTTTCCAACCTGATTAAACGTGAAGATTCCGAGTGCGTGAAGTTTGTCTTCGATGAAGGGTCCAATGCCTTTGATTGTCTGAAGATCGTCACGAACTGTTACGATAGCTGCTGCTGCGAAAACACGTTTGATTCCTTTGACTCCCATCAGTTTATTTCCAGATTTGCTCTTCCAAGAAATCCTCTCTCCTCCTTCAACATCAGAAATGTATGCTTCGCCGCTTTCTGCAAATTGTGATGCGTCGCCAACTTCTAGTTCCGTGGAATTTTTCTCAACTTTCTTCTTCAATTTTGTACTTGATGCTACACCAAGTGTCCCAAAATCTATGCTCTTTGCCTTCTCAGCAACACGGAGAAGTTCTTCCTCTTTCTTTCGAGTCTTTTCGTCTAAATTTTCAAGGCGTTTGCGACGTGCTTCCATTTCCTTTTCCATCTGCTTAATTCGTGCCGCTGCAGCTTTCTCTGCCTCTGCTCTTTGTGCCTCGGCTTCCGCTTCTGCCTTTGCCTTGGCTTCCTCCGCTTCTGCCTTCACTTTAGCAGCCTCAGCTTCTGCTGCAGCCTTTGCCTTCTCTGCCTCTGCTTTTTGTGCTTCAGCTTCCGCTTCTGCTTTTGCTTTGGCCTCTTCGGCCTCTGCCTTCACTTTAGCAATTTCAGCCTCAGCCTCAGCCTTTGCCTTGGCCGCTTCTGCTTCAGCTTCTGCCTTTAATTTAGCAGCCTCAGCCTCAGCCTCTGCTTTTGCCTTAGCAACCTCTGCTTCTGCCTTGACTTTCGCCGCTTCTGCCTCTGCTTCTGCCTTGACTTTCGCCGCTTCTGCCTCTGCTTCTGCCTTGACCTTCGCTGCTTCTGCCTCTGCATCTGCTTCTTCTTCGGCTTTAGCCTTAGCAGCAGCAGCAACTCGCGCTTCTTCTTCGGCTTTCTGCTGAGCAATATAATCAGGATCACCTTCGACAACTACATTCCATGAGAAGTATACTGAAGCAGAACCGAGACGCAAAATTGCATCATAACTTCCACCAGCCATAGTAGGCTCTTCTTCATCAGTGAACAAGAATCTTACAACAATTGTTCCATCATCTCCAACTTCAATTTCATTCACTGGTTTATTCTCATCTAAATCATCGCTATTCTTGACATCAAGCATTCTGAATCTAGGTCCGTTTTCAAACTCCATTCTATCGACCATTCCGACAAGATAACTTGGTGAGATATCTGTCACTGTGATCTTCTCAGAACAAATCTGAGTAGAACCGGGAGGTACAGTAAATGATGCCAAAACGAATGGATCTTTTCGAGTACCCTTTCCTTCAAGGAACTTCGGAGTAGAATCTGTATGAGGGGGTTCAGGACCCTTCTTCATCAATTGTACAACCTTTCGATTTGTACCCAATAATGGAATCAATAAGAACAACAAAAGCAACAATAGAAGGATACAACACCACCAGTATCTGCTTGATATGAAGAAGGCTGCATCTCCATCTTCTTCATTTGATTCATCGACGTTTGAGCTTGTGCTTTCTTTTGCATCACACAAACCATTGCCATCAGAATCAAGAGGGACGCTGTTCAAATCTCTTGGATTGGAACCACATTCAATTTCTTCCTGATCAGTGTAATTATCACCATCATCATCAGTATCTGCAACAAGACCAGTTGTAGATGACCCGTCAATATCGTCAGGTAACCCATCATTATCAAGATCTGCAAACGCACTCTTGTCGTTAGGGAAGTCATCAACAATATTGTTGAATCCATCACCATCACGATCTTGATCGATTCCATCACAAGTTCCATCTTCGTCACTATCAATCGGCAATGATAAGTTATCAAATCGGTCACTTCCACATTCTGCTTCTCTAGTATCCAACCAACCATCATTATCGTCATCAAGATCTTCAATCAATCGAGGATTACTTGTGGAGAATCCGAATAAGTCATCAGGCATTCCATCATTGTCATTATCGAATGCTGCTGCAGGATCGTTCGGGAAAACATCACTCTCATCTGGAACGCCGTCTCCATCAGTGTCTGTCATATCTGGACCTGTAGATAGTGCGTCACAGATTCCATCTCCATCTTCGTCTGACGGGCTATCTCCAATATTCATTGGATCTGTTCCACATAGTCCTTCAAGAACATCGGACCATGAGTCTCCATCATCGTCTTGATCGTATATGTCTGGAGAACCGTCAGTATCTGTATCCTTCAACACACTAATTGTGACATCGAAAGATGCGCTACTTACGGAATTGTTGGCCCAAATTGTGTATGTTGTTGGAGGGACTTCTTCAGTTGGCGTTCCACGAATCGATCCATCCAAACTTGCGTCTCGAGCTGGACTCCAACCAAATGTTAGACCTTCGGGCAACTCTCCACTAATCTCCCAAGTTTCAACATCTCCACCCACCACAGTAGGCAAATAAGTCGTCATCTCAGACCCGTTTGCTAACTCCAATGTTTGAGAAGGATAGGACATTGCAAGGGGTAAATCTCTGAAAATATCAACAAAATCACAAATTCCATCACCATCAAGATCTGATGGGTAATCGTTAGCATTCAACGAATTGGTATTGTTACAATTGGCTTCATCGAAATCACTCCAACCATCGTTGTCGTCATCCGGATCCAATGCATCAGCAATTCCATCGCCATCAGCATCGCCAGTCACTTCGTATACCGTGATGGTAAGTGATGTTGAAGTGGAATATTGACCATTGCTCGCTGTAATCACATACATCAAAGTGGAACTATTCGATGAAGGCGTACCAGATAATACCCCAGTTTCATTGAATATCAAGCCATTCGGGAGTTCTGGAGATATCGACCAACTTGTTACATTACCACCAGTTACTGTTGGAGACATGGTAGTCATTGCTTGGTTGATGGTCAAATCAAGAACGTTAACAGGATACGAAATTGCAATCTCTCTATCATCTATAGTATCAGTGAAATCACATTCTCCATCGCCATCAATATCTGTTGGATAGTCCAATGGATCTTGATCACTATGGTTGCCACATGCGGTTTCATTTGTCTCTGTCCAACCATCATTGTCATCATCATCATCAGCATTGTCGCCAATTCC